>DAOMSB010000025.1:0-33061 GCA_035446145.1 Promineifilum sp. (SeqCode)
CGACGGGCATGAACTCCGGCTGCGGGTCCAGCCCGACGCACAGCCACGATTGATTCATCTCCTGCGCCGCGCGCAATTTTTCCAGATAACGCATGTCACCAGTCCTTTTTGATTAGATTGAGCACCCACCGATCATGAGCAACAACCGGCGGACGGCAGATCACCGGCCCGTCCCTTCATCTCCCCTTCCCCCCCTTCCCCCTATCACCCCTTCTCCCCTTCCACAAAATCCACCGCCACCGAACTCTCAACCGCTTCCTTCAGATGGGCCAGCACCGGCAGGTGGACAGGGTGTTGGCGATAGGTCTCGAAGCCGGCCATGTCGTCGAAGCGGGTGATGAGCGCCAGGTCATACGACCGCTCGGAATGGACGATATCCGTGCCCACTTCCAGCCCGCGCAGCGTCTCGATGCCACCGGCCAGCGACTCCAGCACCGCCCGCGACGCGGCCACGCTCTCCGGGCGACGATCTTTCAGGCGAAACAAAACCACGTGGGTGAACATATAATGGCTCCTATAGATAGCCCGCATATTGACGGGTGACGACGCTCTCCGCGCCCAGCATCTCGAAAATCCCTTCCATGACCGCCTTCGTGCGCGCCTTGTCGGCTCCCGACTCCTGATTGTAGGCGGCGAGCAGGCTGTAGAGCGCGGCCGACGGCTCCTTGCGGTTCCAGGCATCGACGGCCTGGCGGTGGGCGTCGGCGGCGGCATTTTTGGCGGTAGAGAATTGATCGCCACGCGAGGCGCGGCAAAGATAATCGGCCAGTGGGCGCAGCCGCGCGGCCGCATCGGCCGAGGGGCCACCACTCTCCGCCAGCAAGTCGGCCGCGGCGCAGCCCGCACCACGAGCCAGCAGCTCGCGGGCGCGGCGCAAGCGCTCCGCGGGGTCGCCCGGCGGGGGTTCGGGCGGCCGCCGCGAGCCGCCGCCATTGGCGCGGATGAACTCGCGCACCGCCGGCTCCGGCCGCACGCCGACGAACTCATCGACGACCTTGCCGTTGCGAAATGCCTTCACTGCCGGGATGCCGCGAATGTCGTAGCGGCCGGCCAGCGTCGGGTTGCGGTCGGTGTTGACCTTGGCCAGGATGAAGCCCGCGTCCGGCTCACCGGCCACGCGCTCCAGGATGGGGCCGAGCATGCGGCACGGGCCACACCACGGCGCCCAAAAATCGACCACGACCAACTCGTCGGCCGAGCGCTGGAGCACGTCCCGGTCAAAGTTGGCCTGATCGACTTCCATAATTCGACTTGTTGCCATGATTAAACCCCCTTGCCGATTGACGGCAGCATTTGGTCTGCCCACAGGATAACCCACTTGGTTGAGTTTTCAAGATTATTGCCTATTATCATTGTATCATGACGATGCTGACCGGTTATCCGCGCAATGCCCCGCCCCGCTTCCATGTGCTGGTCAAGCCGACCGGGGCCACCTGCAACCTCGATTGCGCCTACTGCTTCTTCCTGTCGAAAGAGATGCTCTATCCCGGCAGTCGCTTCCGCATGGCCGACGATCTGCTGGAGACCTACATCCGCCAGCTCATCGAGGGGCATCAATCCCGCGAGGTGACGCTGGCCTTCCAGGGGGGCGAGCCGACGCTGATGGGCGTGCCGTTTTTCCGGCGGGCGGTGGAGCTGGCCGAGAAGTACCGGCGGCCGGGGATGACCATCGAGTACACCATCCAGACCAACGGCACCCTGCTCGACGACGAGTGGGGCGAATTTCTGCGGGCCAACAACTTCCTCGTCGGCATCAGCATCGACGGCCCGCGCGAGATCCACGACCTGTATCGCTATGACAAGGGCGGCGCGCCGACCTTCGACCGGGTCATGCGCGGCCTCGACGCCCTCAAGCGCCACAAGGTCGACTGGAACGTCCTGTGCACGCTCCACCGCAACAACGCCGGCAAGCCGCTGGAACTCTATCACTTCTTCCGCGACGAGCTGGGCGCGCAGTTCATGCAGTTCATCCCCATCGTGGAGCGTCTGACGCCGGAGCAGGCGGCCGTTTCGATGAGCCTGGTCGACCCGTGGCACTCCTGGCGCGATCGGCCGCTCTATACCCAAAGCGGCACCGTCGTGACCGAGCGCTCGATCACCGGCGAGCAGTACGGCGCGTTCCTGATCGCCATCTTCGACGAATGGGTGCGCCGCGACGTGGCCCGCGTCTATGTGCAGATGTTCGACGTCGCCCTGGCCAACTGGCTCGGCATGCCGTCGGGGCTGTGCATCCACTCACGCACCTGCGGCACCGCGCTGGCCATCGAACACAACGGCGATCTCTACTCGTGCGATCATTTCGTCGAGCCGCAATATTTCCTGGGCAACATCAAGCAGGAGCATCTGATCGACCTGGTCGCCTCGGAGCAGCAGGTGAAATTCGGCAACGACAAGTTCGACACGCTGCCAAGCTATTGCCGCGAGTGCGACGTCCGCTTCGCCTGCCATGGCGGCTGCCCCAAGGATCGCTTCATCACCACCCCCGACGGCGAGCCGGGACTGAATTATCTGTGCGCGGGCTACAAGGCGTTTTTCCACCACATCCGCGGCGCGATGGACTACATGGTCAACGAGCTGAAGCACGAGCGGCCGCCGGCCAATATCATGGCCGCCCTGGCCCGCAGCGACGCCGCGCGGGAAGCGGCCCAATCCGTCGGCCGCAACGCCCCGTGCCCCTGCGGCAGCGGCAAGAAGTTCAAGCATTGCCACGGGGCCACAAAAGCAAGGCAGGGGTAGCGCTCTTCGCTTGTAGCGAGGAATTACGAATTACGAACAGCGGCGAGCAGCAGCGATCGCGGAAAGCCGGTCATATCCTCAACGACCATCGTCACGCCGGGCAGCGCGGCCAGCCGCTCGCGGGAATCGGCCGGGCCGACGGCGACAATCGCCCCCGCCCCCGCGCTATAGGCAGCCTGGATGCCCGACGCCGCGTCCTCGGCGACGATCAAACGCTCCGGCGGGCTGCCCAGCCGTTCGGCCGCTTCCAGGTAGATGCCGGGAGCCGGTTTGCCGGGGTAGCGGCCGAGGTCATAGACAATCGTCTCCGGCGTAAACCAGCGATAGAGGTCCAGATGCTCGATGAAAAAATCCACGTTCACCTTGGGCGACGAGGTGGCGATGGCCCGCTTAATCCCGTTGGCGGCCAGAAAATCGAGCAAGTCCACCGCGCCGGGGGCGAGGTAGTAGGTGTCGAGGTTGTCCAGCGCCAATTGGCGATAGAGCGACTCCTTTTCGTCGACCAGCGACTGGAGTTCGGCGTCGCCGAGCGGCCGATTCAGCACGTACTCGAAGATGTCGCGATTGACGCGGCCGTGGACGGCCTCGTGCATTTCGGCCATGGTCATCGCCGTGCCGCGCATCCGGGCAGACAGATCGCGCCACACCTCCTCGTGAAGGTGATTGTCCCACAAGAGGACGCCGTTGAAGTCGAAAATGACGCCCTCGAATCTCGTTTCATTCATAATCGTTCACTCTCACTAACAGCTTCAAGACCTGACAGGTGGGCGATTGAGACTTCGATCGGCCAAATGGTTGGATCGCCCACCTGTCAGGTCTGTATTAAATTATAATCAGGCCAACAATTCCCACTCCGCCTGAAGCGCATCCAGTTGCTCGCGCGCTTCGGCGCATTCCGCTTCCAGCACCAGAATTTCGCCCTCGTCAGCGGCGGCGCGGGCCGCCTCCAGCGCTTCCGTGGCCTGATCGAGCCAGCACTCGACGTCCTCCATCGACTCCTCGATCTGGCGACGGCGGCGGTCGTCGCGATGGCGGGCGCTCTTGCTCCAGCCGCGCGGGATTGCCGGCATTTCTTCGGCCGCGGCGGGCGGCTGTTCAACGCTCGCGGTCGGGGCGGACGGCGCGGTATCCTCCAGCGGCTCGACTTCCGGCGGCGCGCTCGTGCCGTCGCGCAGGGCGATATACTCCTGGTAGCTCGCCGGATAAACCACCAGTTGCCCGGCCTCGATGGACCAGATTTCCCGCGCCAGCCGGTCGACCAGATAGCGATCGTGGGAGACCAGCAGAATCGTCCCCGCGAACGCTTCCAGCACCTCCTGCAGCGCTTCCTGCGAGGGGATGTCAAGGTGGTTGGTCGGCTCGTCGAGCAGCAGGAAGTTGGCCCCCTCCAGCGCCAGCAGCGCCAGCGCCAGCCGGCCGCGCTCGCCGCCGCTCAGGTCGGCCACACGCTTGAACACATCGTCACCGCGAAAGAGATACTGCGCCAGATAGCCTCGCGCCTCGGTCTGACCCATGTCGGCCCGCGCCCACACCTCGTCGATGATCCGCCGCTCCGGCACGAGGCGGTCGTGGGCCTGGGCGAAGTAGCCGACAGTCACGTCGTCGCCCAGCGCCACCTCGCCGTCCAGCGGGTACAGCTCGCCCAGGATGGTGCGCAGCAGGGTGCTTTTGCCGCTGCCGTTGGGGCCGAGCAGGGCCACGCGGCCGCCCCGCTCCAGTTTGGCTTGCGCAGCGGTGAAGAGCGGCCGCTCGGGATAGCCGATAACCGCCTCCTTCAGCCGCAGCACGACCCGCGCCCCACGTTCGAACGTCCCCAGCCGGATAGTGAGGCGCGGGCCGCGGTCGCCTGGCGGGCGGATGGCCCGGATGCGCTCATCGACCTCGTTGAGGGTCATCGTTCGGGCGCGCGCGCCCAATTCAAGCCAGCTTTGCCCGCCGCGCCGCGCCTCGGCCATGGCCACCAGCCCGATCTGCTCGATCAGGGTCAGGTCGCGGGTCAATTGGCGCAGGCGGCCCTTGGCGATGTCGGTCTGGCCGCCGGCGATGTGCTTGCGGATGAAATCGACCTCGGCCTCCAGCCGCGCCTTTTCCTCGGCATAGAGCCGCTCGGCGCGCTCCTGGGCCTCCTGCCGCTGGGCGACGAAGGCGCTGTAGTTGCCGCGCCAGGCGCGCAGCTCGGCCGAGTTATTGCCGTCAGGTGATAACTCCCACATCCGGTTGACGACCCGATCGAGAAAATAGCGATCGTGACTAACGATGATGAGCGCCCCATCCCAGCGGCGCAGCGTCCCCTCCAGCCATTCGATGGCGGCCATGTCGAGATGGTTGGTCGGCTCGTCGAGGATGAGCAGGGCCGGTTTCTCCAGCAGCAGGCGGCCGAGCAGCACGCGCGTCTTCTGGCCACCGCTCAGGTGCAGCAGCGGGGTGTCCCATTCCGCCTGCCCGAAGCCGAGGCCCAGCAGCACGCGCTTGATCTCGACCTGATACTGGTAGCCTCCCTCGCGCTCGAACGCCTCCTGCAATGCGCCATAGGTCGCGAGCAGTTCGTCGGAGTAATCGTCGGCCATGGCGGCTTCCATCGCCTGCAGATCGGCCTCGCGGCGGCGCAGGTCGGCGAAGGCGGTCAGCATCTCCTGATAGACGGAGTTGTCGCGCCCGGCGAAGGTGAGGACGGCTTCCTGGCGCAGATAGCCAATGGTCAGACCGGCGGCCTGATCGACGCGGCCGCTGAGCGGCTCCAGCAGCCCGGCCAGCGCCAGCAGCAGCGTTGTCTTGCCCACGCCGTTCGGCCCGACCAGGCCGACGCGATCCCGCGCCTCGACGGTCAGGTCGAGGTCATGGAACAGCTCGGCCGCGCCATAGGCGTGGCTCAATTCGGCGGCGGTCAGGACAGACATAACAGCCGTTCATTCTATCGCTTTGGCGGGGTTGTGGCGAGGGTGCGGGTAGAAACCGGGTTTCTTCCGAGAAACCCCATTAGAAACCGAGTTTCTACGGAAGAAACTCGGTTTCTAATGCAATTAACCGTTTCTCATTTATATTTTATATACATCTAACTCAATTCTTACGATAGAAGCCTATGGTAGTAATCAAGGTGATTGGCAACAGGACATCGGACACGCCACACGATTGACGCCCCCGCACCGCCCCGCTTCTACCGATCACACTCAGTTGAAAATCAAAATCAATCTATTTCGCCGGGAGATCACGTCAACCAGCCCGGCGCCGGATCGGCCGTTGGTCGGCCGCCCGGTTCGACGCTAATGGAGGAACATACCATGGCACGCTTGATTCGTTGGAACAACCCTTATCCGATTTGGCTAGATCGCGACCCGGTGGAGATGATGGATCGCATGCTCGGCGACGTCGGCCGCAATATGGTCGACTGGAACGGCGGCCGATCCTGGAACCTGCCGCTGGATGTGATGGAGAAGGACGCCGCCTATGTCATCCACGCCTCCATTCCCGGCATCGACCCCGACGCGCTCGACATTACCCTGACCGATAACGTCCTGACCATCCACGGCGAAACGCGCCGCGAGGATGACGAGAAGGACGAAGACCGCTACATGATGCGCGAGCGCCGCTTCGGCAGCTTCACCCGCAGCATCACCTTCCCCATGCCGATTGAGGCCAACAAGATCGAGGCGTCGTGTGTCAATGGCGAGCTGATCCTGACGCTGCCGAAGGCCGAGGCCGTTCGGCCACATCGCATCGCCGTCAACAAGACCCACGGCCGCAAGACGCTTGAGGGCCAGGCCAGGGGCAGCAACGGCAACGGCCGCAGTCACGGCTTTGGCGAGGGCCAGGCCGACCTGCCGGTCAGCGCCGAGCCGAAGAGCGAAGGTTGGGCCGAGGGCCAGGCCAAGCTGCCCCCGGAGGCCGAGCCGAAGAGCGAGGGTTGGGCTGAGGGCCAGGCCAAGCTGCCCCCCGAGGCCGAGCCGAAGAGCCGCGGCTGGGCCGAAGGCCAGGCCACCCGCGATCGCGCCTGATCCGTTCGCCCGATAACCGAATAATGACACAAAGAGGCGGCCCAATTGGCTGCCTCTTTGCATGAATCTTGAAAATTGCTCCCAACTCTTACCCATTTCTGACCTGTCGATGGCATAATCAATCAATATGGATTATAAGGACTATTACAAGACGCTGGGCGTCAAGAAGGACGCCGGCGCTGATGAAATCAAAAAAGCATTTCGCAAACTGGCGCGCAAGCACCACCCCGACGTGAATCAGGGGGACAAGGCGGCCGAAGAGAAGTTCAAGGACATCAACGAGGCCTACGAGGTGCTGTCCGACGAGGAGAAGCGGGCCAAGTACGACCAGTTCGGCGCGGAATGGCAGCAGTTCTCCGGCGCGGGCGGCCAGGCCCAGGACTTCAATTGGGGGGCGTGGGGCGGCCGGCCGGGTGCGGGCGGCGGCCAGTATCGCACCGTCTCGCCCGAAGAGTTTGAGCAGATGTTCGGCGGCGGCGTCCATGGCGGCAGCGGCTTCTCCGACTTCTTCGAGACGTTGTTCGGCGGGATGGGCGCTCGCTCGGCCGGGCGGTCGCGCGGTGGCTTCGGCGGCTCCTTTTCGTCGGCCGATGACCCGTTCGGCGGCATGGGCGCGCGGCCGGCCCCCCAGCGGCTCGACCAGGAGCATCCCATCCAGGTGACGCTGGAAGAGGCGTTCAGCGGCACGACGCGCACCCTGCAATGGGAAGGCGGCAAGCGCGTGGATGCCAAAATCCCGCGCGGCGTCCGCACCGGCTCGAAAGTGCGACTCAGCGGCCAGGCGGGCGGCGCCGGCGGCCGCGCCGGCGATCTGTACCTGAAAGTCGAGGTGCTGCCCAACGCCATCTTTGAGCGCGACGGCGACGACCTGCGCATGACCCAACCGGTGGATATCTTCACCGTCCTGCTGGGCGGCAAGATCAGCGTGCCCGCCATCGACAAGACGGTCAACCTGACCATCCCCGAAGGCACGCGCAACGGCAAGGTGTTCCGGCTGGCGAAGCTGGGCATGCCCAAACTGCGCAAGCCCGACGAGCGCGGCGATCTGTATGTGACGGTAGCGGTGGAATTGCCCGCGAAGCTGAGCGAGGAAGAGAAGAAGATCGTGCGCGAATGGCGGGAAATTAGGGGTGGCAAGTAGCGGTGACGGATTGCAAGCGGCGTGAAACGTTCATGACGCTTGCCAATCGGCCCCGGCCAGCAGGCCCGCTACCGATAGATCCTCATCGATGTCGGGCCAATGCAGACTTACCCCGCCGCCGCCGATTTCATAGTTCACCCGCTGTTCGGCCGTCGCTTCGTGCAGCAGCGGGAACCAGATGACGGGCACGCTGATGATTCGGCCATCCGTTAGCAGCACGTGCATCAAGTCGTCGGAGAACTCAACGGATTTCGCCAGCGCCGACTGGGGCACGTGGGCTCGGCGGAACTGATGTTTCGTTGCCGTTTGCGTCTCAGCTAAAGTATTCATACCAATCCTCCAGCAGATCAGGTTGATGTCGATAGATTATCCGCTCTATTTCGTTCAACTCGTGAGCTTTGAAGCCATAATTTGATGCAAGCTCAATCGGGTCTAACCAAAACTTTGCCTGATCTGCGCCAGCTTTGACATGTATATGCGAAGGCTCTCGGTTTTCATTACTGAAGAAAGTGAACCGGTATTTTCCTTCGCGCAGTACAGTCGGCATGATTTAAACTTGCCCATTACCCATAACTACATTCGGATATGGACAAATTGTAGCATAATTTGTCTCTCTTTCAGCATGAAAGATGAATCGTTCGTTGATGCCAAACGATTAGCAACGTTGTTCTTGAACAATTGCTTTAGCGCCACTGTTCGTTAAGCGCCCGAGCCATCAAATCAGCAAACTGCTCCGGCGTGCAGGCGAAGGCCGGCACGCCCAGATCGGCCAGCTCCTGGGCCACGGCGGCGTTGTAGCGGGCCGCGCCCTGGTCGTTGAGCGCCAACAGGGTGATGAACTGCACGCCGTCGGCCAGCATGTGCTGCACCTGCCGCACCATCCGCTCCTTGTTGCCGCCCTCAAACAGGTCGGAAATGAGCACCACGATGGTGTCGCGCGGCCGAGTGATGGCTCCGCGGGCGTAGCTCAGCGCCTGATCGATATTCGTCCCCCCGCCCAATCGCAAGCCGAACAGCATCTCGACCGGATCGTCCAGCCGGTCGGTGAGATCGACGACGGCCGTGTCGAACATGACCAGCCGCGTGTTGATCGACGGCAGCGAGGCCAGCACGGCGGCGATGATGCCGGAATAGACGACCGAGGTCGCCATCGAACCGCTGGTGTCCACCAGCAGGATGACGTCCTTCAACGTGGCCCGGCGGCGGCCGAACCCGACCAGCTTCTCCGGGATCACCGTGCCCAGCTCCGGCCGGTAATGCTTCAGGTTGGCATGGATGGTTCGCCCCCAGTCGATCTCCTGAGCCTTGCGCGGCCGATGGGTGTGGGCCGCCCGGTTCAGACGGCCGCTGACCGCCTGCCGCAGCGGGTATTCGATGCGCCGGACGAGATCATCCACCACCCGCGCCACCACCTGGCGGGCCGTCTCCTGCGTCTGCGGCGGCATCACCTTGCGCAGAGAGAGGAGCTTTGCCGCCAGCGCGGCGTCCGGCTCAATCCCGGCCAGCAGCTCCGGCTCCTCGACGAGGCGGCGCGGATCCAGCCGCTTCAGCGCGTCACGCTGCATCACATCGACGACATCCTCAGGGAAATAGGCGCGAATATCGCCCAGCCAGCGGGCCACGTCGGGCATCGACCGGCTGAGATCGCCGCCGCGGCTGTCGCCGTAGAGCGCGCCCAAAGCCTCATCCAGCGCCCTGTCGGCCGGGGAGAGCTGCTGCTGTTGACGACGCGCCCCGCCGCCTTCGGCCGAATCATCGCCGCCCTCGTTGTTGTCGGGCTGCTCCGTCGCCCCCAGCACCAGCTGCCAGCGCCGCCCGCGCTCGGCCGATTCGCTCATAGCGCTGTCTCCTTCGGCGGTTGGGGCAAGCCCAGCATCCGCCGCAACACCGGCACGACGGCCGCCGCGCGTTCGGGGTCGAATCGGGCCTGTGGAACTTCACCGCTCGCTTGCCGCTGCCGGCCGCCCTGCGCGCGGGATTGCAACTGCTCGCGAATCGCTTCGGGGTAGGACGAGAACGTGCGCCGCAGCAGCGGCAGGATGCCCGTGAACTGCGCCTCGCCCATGCCGGTGAGCCAGTGGTCTATTGCGCCCCACAACGCCTTGTCGTGGACGAGCAGCAGGCCGCTGTCGCGCAGGAAGCCGTCGAGCCAATCGGCGGCGAAACGGGTCACGCCGGCCGAGCCTCGCGGCGTCAGCGCCCGTTCCACGCGGGCCATCATGAACTCCACGCCGCGCGGCCGAATCGCGGCCTCATCGAACAGCAGCCGGGTCGCCCGACCGGCAACCGTGGGGTGGATGTCCGGCAGGTCGGCCAGCCTGGCCAGCGCGGCCTGCCAGCGTTCGGCGGCCTGCTCGTTGCCCACCAGCCGGACGGCCGAGGCCGCTGCCGAGAGCCGCTCGATCATCTCGTTCGCCGCGTTCTCGTCCAGCGAGCGACAGGCGCCGGGCAAGCCCAGGCAAGCCCGCGTCAGCAAGCGGTCGAACACGTGGTGGAGAATGGGCAGATGCTCGGCCGTCTGGCGCAGGCCGCCATAGCGCAAGGTATCGGCCAGCGGCGGCAGCGCGGCCAGCAGGCCGCCCACGTCCCGGCTGAGCGCCGCGAGTTCCTCGATGCGCGCCAGAACCGCCGGCAACGCTTCCGGCAGATCGGCCGAGATGACCTGATCGATCAGAGCGACCAGCTTCGGCAGATCGGTGTGGCGGGCAACATTGTCGTTCACCCGGGCGGCGGCGGCGTCGCGGACGGTGTTGCCCCACATAGCGGCCTCGATCACTTTAGCCGACAGATCCGGCAGCCATTGCAGTTGCCACACCTCGGCGTAGGTTCCGGCCTGCGCCCCCCGGGTCTTGACGGGAGTGCCCCAGGTGATCTCCAGGAGCCACAGGCGATGCAACAGGCGGCTGCGGTCCAGATCATTGGCCTGGCGCAGATCGAGTGTCAGCGCGCTCTTCTCCGGTTCGGGCCACAGCCGGACGCGCGCCTGCTGCGCGTTCAAATCGCGCTGCAGCGGGACGACGGGCACGTCGGGCGGCACGATGCCCATGCGCTCGCCGACGATGAGCCGGCGGCGAATCAGCTCCAGCGGCTCCTGGCCGCCGTCGCACATGACGCTGAGCGTCGCCTCTTCAAGTTCGGGCAAGGTGGGGAACGGCCGCCCGCGCAGGGCAGCCAGCGCCTCGGCCAGGCGAACCGCCTCGATGACGTGGCCGGGCGAGGTGTCCATCCCTTCATGGCGCAACAGTTCGGCCACGCGCGACAGCCATAGGGCGCTCATCTCTGCGGCCGGCAGTCCGGCCTCGCCGGCGGCCCACAGATGGTCGTACCAGCCGGGCGAAGCGATGCCCGCGCCGTAGCCGCTCGTTTGCGCCAGGCGGCCGTAGGTCCACGGCACCCAGGTCGATTCCACCTCGACCGACGGTAAATCGGCCAACAATGCCCCGTCGGCCGCGCCGTCCGTTTCCAGTGCATTGAGCAGCGCCGGGCCATGCCACGCCCCGCACACGGCGGCGATGCGACGATGGCCGCTTGCGGCCGCTTCGCGGATGCGTTGCCGCATGGCCGCCTCCCGTTGGCGGGCCATCCTGTCCTCCGGCGACTCGTCCTCCGGCGGAGATGACGGTTCAACGGCCGACCTCATCCCGGCCGCCAACTCCAGAATCGCGGGAAAGATTTCGGGGCCGCCCGCGGTCTGCTCGATGGCCGCGTTCCACCAGGCTTCGTAACTGCCGTAGCCGGTACGGGCCGCAATGGCGCGAAACGGGGCGGCGGGCGGCATCGTCGGGCCATAGGGCAAGGCCAGCGCGTGGCGGCGGGGCAAGTCCATGAAGCCCACGGCGATATCGCGCTCCAGCGCAAAACGCAGGGCGCGATATTCGGGCGAGAAGGTGGCGAAGGGGTAGAAGGTCGCCCGCTGCGGTTCATCGGGCCGGTAGACGAGCAGGGCCACCGGCATCACCAGCGCCGGATGGGCCAGCCAGGAGATGACCGCATCGGCGTCGGGCGCGCCCTCGACGAGGACACAATCCGGCTCATAGGCGGCCAGCCCCGCGAGCAAGGCCCGCGCCGTGCCCGGCCCGTGATGGCGCACGCCAAAGACGCGCAACTCCGCCTCGCTCATCGGGCCAGTTCCCGGCAAGCGCTGTAGAGATCGCCCCACCCTTCGCGCTCGCGCATGACCGTTTCGAGATACTCCTGCCAGACCAGAGCGTCCTGTACCGGGTCTTTCACCACCGCGCCGGTCAGGCTTGCCGCCAGATCGTCGGCGGCGAGGCGGCCGTCGCCGAAATGGGCGGCCAGCGCCAGCCCGCTGTTGACCACCGAGATGGCCTCCCCGGCGCTCAGCGTGCCGCTGGGTGACTTGATCTTGGCGCGGCCGTCCTCGGTCAGCCCGCTGCGCAATTCGCGGAAGATGGTGACAACGCGACGGATTTGCTCGGCCGCGGGCTGTTCGGCGGGTAACTCCAGCGCGCGGCTCAGCTCGGCCACGCGGCTGGTGACGATGGTCACTTCCTCGTCGGCCGTTGCCGGCAGCGGCAGGATGACGGTGTTGAAGCGCCGCTTCAGGGCGCTCGACAGCTCGTTGATGCCCCGGTCGCGGTCGTTAGCCGTGGCGATGACGTTGAACCCCTTGACCGCCTGCACCGCTTCACCCAGTTCGGGCACGGGCAGCAGCTTCTCGGACAGGATGGTGAGCAGTGCGTCCTGCACGTCGGACGGGATGCGGGTCAGCTCCTCGACGCGCGCCACCCGGCCGCCGCGCATGGCGTTCAGGATCGGGCTGGGCACCAGCGCCTCGGCCGACGGTCCGCGGGCGATCAGGCTGGCGTAATTCCAGCCGTAGCGGATGACTTCCTCGCTCGTCCCGGCCGTGCCCTGCACCAGCAGAGTCGAGTCGCCGGAGATGGCCGCCGCGAGATGCTCGGAGAGCCAGGTCTTGCCGGTGCCGGGCACACCGATGAGCAGCAAGGCGCGATCGGTGGTCAGCGTGGCGATGGCGATCTCGACCAGCCGCGAGCTGCCGATGTATTTGGGCGCGATGACGGTTCCGTCGTCGAGCGTGCCGCCCAGGATATAGGTGGCCACAGCCCAGGGGGACATGCGCCAGTTGGGCGGTTTCGGCCGCCGGTCGGCCTGCATCAATGCGGCCAGCTCGTCGCCATAGGCCTGTTCAGCCAGCTCGCGCTGGATAGTCGATACGGTCATTCAATCATTCTCCTCCGGCGAACGCTCGCCAATGGTCGCCCCCCACAGCTCGCGCCGCAGCGCCAGCGTGCGAAGCAGATAGTTCAGGCTCGCCTCCCAGGCCCGGTTGACCGCGCGGCCTTGCAGGAGATCGGCCGCTTCCTGCGCCAGCGACGGCGGGCAGCGCTGGGCAAACTGGCGCGACAGGAAGCGCAAGGTCAGGTTCAGCCGTGCGTCGACGGGATCGGCGCAATAGCGGGCGAACAGCGCCAGCAGCGCGCGGCCGCTGCTCTCGTCCCACACGCCGGGCCAGCGGCGCAGAAACACCGACACCGACTCGTCCTTCCCGGCGTCGATCAGGGTCGCCAATCGGGCGTAGCACGCCTCCGGCGTCAGCGTCGCCACCAGCATGCCGGTGCGCTCCGTGTACTGATCCCCCTCCAGCAGCGGATCGATCCAGCGCATGTCCCGCTGTCGCAGCGCGGCCGTCGCGAAGGCGTTCAGCAGCGTGCGCGGCCACTTGCCGGCCAGGGATGCGGCGACGAGCGCCTCCGGCGAAAGGCCAAACCGCGCCTCCCAATGGGTCAGGGGAATCGCCCCGACGGTGCGGAGAAGCAGGGTCGACCACTCGGTCGCCGTTCGCACCCCGTCGGGTTCCTTGTCGCGATTCGCGCCGTCGCGCACCATTGCGTCAGTGACGGGCCGCTGGGCGGAAGGTTTCAGCACATCGTCATGAAGGCTCAGGATGTCGCCGGCGGCGGCCGTCATGCGGGCGACGAGGCGCGATTCGGGCAGATGGGCCAGGAGATCAGCCGCCCGACGCCGGACGTGGGCGTCACGATCATCGAGCGCCCGCTCCAGGAATGGCTCATCCGCCATGGACAGGCCGGTCTCCAGCACGGGCAGCAGATCGCGACGGATGATCTCCGATTCGGCCCGCCACGTGGATTCGATCAGCCGCCGGGCGGCGGCCGGATCGCGGCGACGGACGGCCGTCGCCAGATAAGGCCGCCCACCGGGATCGTCATTCCAGGCGGCGCGCAACTGCTCAAAATCGGCCAAATCGACGGCGGCATAGCGCCAGGCCGGGCTCAGCGCGGCCAGCCAGCGGCCGCGCTCGCCGATGACCGGCAGCAGAGACGGCCGCAGGCGAGGGATTTTCACGCCGCGAGCCAGCACTTCCGGCAGGAGCCGGTCGGGCGCGCGCGCCCCGGCTTTCTCCAGCAAGGCCAACAGCTCGGGCAAGAATTCCACATCCCGGTCGGCGAGCATGCGCTCCAGCAGACGCTCAGCCGCGGGCGCGCACGGCCGCAGATCGCCCTCGGCGCGATAGGCGGGCAGATGCCACTCGGCGGCGGGGACGCGCTCCGGCAGCCGCCCGGCCGCCTCGTGGAACGCCCCCGCGCCGGCCAGCAGCAGGAGCGTCTCCTCCGGCGGGCGGGCGGCCATTTCGGCGCGCAAGGCGGCGAGAAGGGGCGGGAGGTCGGCCGCGGCGGGCAAGCCGGAGCGGCCTGTGCCGACCAGCGCGGCGGTGACGAGCGCGGGCGGCAGGCTCATACGACGACCTTCCAGGCGCTCAGCGGCCGCCAGGTGCCGGCCAGGACGCTCGCGGGCGCAAACAGCGCCCCGTCCCACTCGCCGAAAAGGGTCATCGGCCGCCCGGCCGACAGCGCCGTCAGGCTCCAGCCGTGGCCGAATTGGGGCGGCAGAGGCAGAACATGCCCCGCCCGGTCGCGCAGTCGCCAGCGGCCGCCGGCCGTCAAGGGTGGCTCCACCCACACGTCGCGGATGGCCATCGGGAAGCGGCGCAGCCAGGGGTTCAACGCCAGGGCGGCCGACCAGCCCGACATGGTGGCGTCGATGTCGCCATGGGTGGCGTCGATGTCGCCATGGGTGGCGTCGATGTCGTCATGGGCGGCGGGATCACCGGTTTCGCCATGCACCGGCGCGAGCGGGCCGACCGGCCGCGCCATCAGCGGGTACGCGCTGGGCGAAAAGGCCAGCGCGCCGCCGACCAGCGCGCCCGTGGGCAGGCAAACTCCCTGCAGCTGCCCGGCGGGGATGGCCTGATCGAGCCGCGCCCAGCGCCCCGTGGCCCGGCCGCGCAGCCATGATCGCAGGTGGGTGACGCGGTTCTCGACCTCGACGACCTGGCCGAGGATGCGCCATGTGTCGGTCACGCGCTCGCCCGTGGCCGGGGACAGAAAACCGGCGGCGGCCAACGTGTCGCCACGTTCGCCGGGGGACAGCGCGTCCAGCCGCCGGAACGACTCGCACAACAGCGCCAGCCGGCCGAGGTCGGGCAGCAATCGCTCCGGCCAGTCCATGCCGCTGCCGGGGATGGCGGCCGTCTCGCGCAAGGCGCGGGCGGCTTCAACGGCGTAGGCGTCCTCCAGCCGGTTGGCCGCACCGAGGAATTTGGCGCGGCCGCGGCGGGGCAGGTCGGCCAACCCTTCGCGCGCCAGATCGCTCAGCCACAGGCGCAAGTCGGCCATCCCGGCGACGACGGCCGCCTGCCGCTCGGCCGATTGGGTTTCGCCGACGGCAGGAGTCAAATTCCAGCCATGCGCGGCCGGAGGCAGCCAGTCCGGGGCATCGGCGTCGGTCGGAAGCGGTTCATTCAGATCGCTTAACAGGAGCGCGATGATGTGGCGGCAGGGGAAGCGTGTGGCGGCGCAGGAGCAGGTCGCCCACAGGCCGGGCAAGCTGACGGTGGTTAGAACGGGTGCACGGCGCGACACGGGGTATTCGGCCCACAGCAGATCATCGCCCGACGGCTCAAGCGTGACCCGCCCGGCCGCCACCCAGCCCTCGCCGCGCAGCAGGTCGTCGGCACCGCGAGCCGTGGCATGGTCGGTGGCCAACCCCTCGATTTGTTCGCGTTCAAACAAGGCGCGAATACGCGCTGCACCCGGCATCATACTGGAGATTATTACGCAGATGGGCCGGTTGGGGTTGCATTGAATACGGTCAACCTGACCATCCCCGAAGGCCCGCGCAACGGCAAGGTGTTCCGCCTGGCGAAGCTGGGCATGCCCAAACTGCGCAAGCCCGACGAGCGCGGCGACCTCTACGTGACCGTCGCCGTCGAGCTGCCCGCGAAGCTGAGCGAGGAAGAGAAGAAGATCGTGCGGGAATGGCGGGAAATTAGGGGTGGCAAGTAGCGGTGACGGATTGCAAGCGGCGTGAAACGTTCATGACGCTTGCCAATCGGCCCCGGCCAGCAGGCCCGCTACCGATAGATCCTCATCGATGTCGGGCCAATGCAGACTTACCCCGCCGCCGCCGATTTCATAGTTCACCCGCTGTTCGGCCGTCGCTTCGTGCAGCAGCGGGAACCAGATGACGGGCACGCTGATGATTCGGCCATCCGTTAGCAGCACGTGCATCAAGTCGTCGGAGAACTCAACGGATTTCGCCAGCGCCGACTGGGGCACGTGGGCTCGGCGGAACTGATGTTTCGTTGCCGTTTGCGTCTCAGCTAAAGTATTCATACCAATCCTCCAGCAGATCAGGTTGATGTCGATAGATTATCCGCTCTATTTCGTTCAACTCGTGAGCTTTGAAGCCATAATTTGATGCAAGCTCAATCGGGTCTAACCAAAACTTTGCCTGATCTGCGCCAGCTTTGACATGTATATGCGAAGGCTCTCGGTTTTCATTACTGAAGAAAGTGAACCGGTATTTTCCTTCGCGCAGTACAGTCGGCATGATTTAAACTTGCCCATTACCCATAACTACATTCGGATATGGACAAATTGTAGCATAATTTGTCTCTCTTTCAGCATGAAAGATGAATCGTTCGTTGATGCCAAACGATTAGCAACGTTGTTCTTGAACAATTGCTTTAGCGCCACTGTTCGTTAAGCGCCCGAGCCATCAAATCAGCAAACTGCTCCGGCGTGCAGGCGAAGGCCGGCACGCCCAGATCGGCCAGCTCCTGGGCCACGGCGGCGTTGTAGCGGGCCGCGCCCTGGTCGTTGAGCGCCAACAGGGTGATGAACTGCACGCCGTCGGCCAGCATGTGCTGCACCTGCCGCACCATCCGCTCCTTGTTGCCGCCCTCAAACAGGTCGGAAATGAGCACCACGATGGTGTCGCGCGGCCGAGTGATGGCTCCGCGGGCGTAGCTCAGCGCCTGATCGATATTCGTCCCCCCGCCCAATCGCAAGCCGAACAGCATCTCGACCGGATCGTCCAGCCGGTCGGTGAGATCGACGACGGCCGTGTCGAACATGACCAGCCGCGTGTTGATCGACGGCAGCGAGGCCAGCACGGCGGCGATGATGCCGGAATAGACGACCGAGGTCGCCATCGAACCGCTGGTGTCCACCAGCAGGATGACGTCCTTCAACGTGGCCCGGCGGCGGCCGAACCCGACCAGCTTCTCCGGGATCACCGTGCCCAGCTCCGGCCGGTAATGCTTCAGGTTGGCATGGATGGTTCGCCCCCAGTCGATCTCCTGAGCCTTGCGCGGCCGATGGGTGTGGGCCGCCCGGTTCAGACGGCCGCTGACCGCCTGCCGCAGCGGGTATTCGATGCGCCGGACGAGATCATCCACCACCCGCGCCACCACCTGGCGGGCCGTCTCCTGCGTCTGCGGCGGCATCACCTTGCGCAGAGAGAGGAGCTTTGCCGCCAGCGCGGCGTCCGGCTCAATCCCGGCCAGCAGCTCCGGCTCCTCGACGAGGCGGCGCGGATCCAGCCGCTTCAGCGCGTCACGCTGCATCACATCGACGACATCCTCAGGGAAATAGGCGCGAATATCGCCCAGCCAGCGGGCCACGTCGGGCATCGACCGGCTGAGATCGCCGCCGCGGCTGTCGCCGTAGAGCGCGCCCAAAGCCTCATCCAGCGCCCTGTCGGCCGGGGAGAGCTGCTGCTGTTGACGACGCGCCCCGCCGCCTTCGGCCGAATCATCGCCGCCCTCGTTGTTGTCGGGCTGCTCCGTCGCCCCCAGCACCAGCTGCCAGCGCCGCCCGCGCTCGGCCGATTCGCTCATAGCGCTGTCTCCTTCGGCGGTTGGGGCAAGCCCAGCATCCGCCGCAACACCGGCACGACGGCCGCCGCGCGTTCGGGGTCGAATCGGGCCTGTGGAACTTCACCGCTCGCTTGCCGCTGCCGGCCGCCCTGCGCGCGGGATTGCAACTGCTCGCGAATCGCTTCGGGGTAGGACGAGAACGTGCGCCGCAGCAGCGGCAGGATGCCCGTGAACTGCGCCTCGCCCATGCCGGTGAGCCAGTGGTCTATTGCGCCCCACAACGCCTTGTCGTGGACGAGCAGCAGGCCGCTGTCGCGCAGGAAGCCGTCGAGCCAATCGGCGGCGAAACGGGTCACGCCGGCCGAGCCTCGCGGCGTCAGCGCCCGTTCCACGCGGGCCATCATGAACTCCACGCCGCGCGGCCGAATCGCGGCCTCATCGAACAGCAGCCGGGTCGCCCGACCGGCAACCGTGGGGTGGATGTCCGGCAGGTCGGCCAGCCTGGCCAGCGCGGCCTGCCAGCGTTCGGCGGCCTGCTCGTTGCCCACCAGCCGGACGGCCGAGGCCGCTGCCGAGAGCCGCTCGATCATCTCGTTCGCCGCGTTCTCGTCCAGCGAGCGACAGGCGCCGGGCAAGCCCAGGCAAGCCCGCGTCAGCAAGCGGTCGAACACGTGGTGGAGAATGGGCAGATGCTCGGCCGTCTGGCGCAGGCCGCCATAGCGCAAGGTATCGGCCAGCGGCGGCAGCGCGGCCAGCAGGCCGCCCACGTCCCGGCTGAGCGCCGCGAGTTCCTCGATGCGCGCCAGAACCGCCGGCAACGCTTCCGGCAGATCGGCCGAGATGACCTGATCGATCAGAGCGACCAGCTTCGGCAGATCGGTGTGGCGGGCAACATTGTCGTTCACCCGGGCGGCGGCGGCGTCGCGGACGGTGTTGCCCCACATAGCGGCCTCGATCACTTTAGCCGACAGATCCGGCAGCCATTGCAGTTGCCACACCTCGGCGTAGGTTCCGGCCTGCGCCCCCCGGGTCTTGACGGGAGTGCCCCAGGTGATCTCCAGGAGCCACAGGCGATGCAACAGGCGGCTGCGGTCCAGATCATTGGCCTGGCGCAGATCGAGTGTCAGCGCGCTCTTCTCCGGTTCGGGCCACAGCCGGACGCGCGCCTGCTGCGCGTTCAAATCGCGCTGCAGCGGGACGACGGGCACGTCGGGCGGCACGATGCCCATGCGCTCGCCGACGATGAGCCGGCGGCGAATCAGCTCCAGCGGCTCCTGGCCGCCGTCGCACATGACGCTGAGCGTCGCCTCTTCAAGTTCGGGCAAGGTGGGGAACGGCCGCCCGCGCAGGGCAGCCAGCGCCTCGGCCAGGCGAACCGCCTCGATGACGTGGCCGGGCGAGGTGTCCATCCCTTCATGGCGCAACAGTTCGGCCACGCGCGACAGCCATAGGGCGCTCATCTCTGCGGCCGGCAGTCCGGCCTCGCCGGCGGCCCACAGATGGTCGTACCAGCCGGGCGAAGCGATGCCCGCGCCGTAGCCGCTCGTTTGCGCCAGGCGGCCGTAGGTCCACGGCACCCAGGTCGATTCCACCTCGACCGACGGTAAATCGGCCAACAATGCCCCGTCGGCCGCGCCGTCCGTTTCCAGTGCATTGAGCAGCGCCGGGCCATGCCACGCCCCGCACACGGCGGCGATGCGACGATGGCCGCTTGCGGCCGCTTCGCGGATGCGTTGCCGCATGGCCGCCTCCCGTTGGCGGGCCATCCTGTCCTCCGGCGACTCGTCCTCCGGCGGAGATGACGGTTCAACGGCCGACCTCATCCCGGCCGCCAACTCCAGAATCGCGGGAAAGATTTCGGGGCCGCCCGCGGTCTGCTCGATGGCCGCGTTCCACCAGGCTTCGTAACTGCCGTAGCCGGTACGGGCCGCAATGGCGCGAAACGGGGCGGCGGGCGGCATCGTCGGGCCATAGGGCAAGGCCAGCGCGTGGCGGCGGGGCAAGTCCATGAAGCCCACGGCGATATCGCGCTCCAGCGCAAAACGCAGGGCGCGATATTCGGGCGAGAAGGTGGCGAAGGGGTAGAAGGTCGCCCGCTGCGGTTCATCGGGCCGGTAGACGAGCAGGGCCACCGGCATCACCAGCGCCGGATGGGCCAGCCAGGAGATGACCGCATCGGCGTCGGGCGCGCCCTCGACGAGGACACAATCCGGCTCATAGGCGGCCAGCCCCGCGAGCAAGGCCCGCGCCGTGCCCGGCCCGTGATGGCGCACGCCAAAGACGCGCAACTCCGCCTCGCTCATCGGGCCAGTTCCCGGCAAGCGCTGTAGAGATCGCCCCACCCTTCGCGCTCGCGCATGACCGTTTCGAGATACTCCTGCCAGACCAGAGCGTCCTGTACCGGGTCTTTCACCACCGCGCCGGTCAGGCTTGCCGCCAGATCGTCGGCGGCGAGGCGGCCGTCGCCGAAATGGGCGGCCAGCGCCAGCCCGCTGTTGACCACCGAGATGGCCTCCCCGGCGCTCAGCGTGCCGCTGGGTGACTTGATCTTGGCGCGGCCGTCCTCGGTCAGCCCGCTGCGCAATTCGCGGAAGATGGTGACAACGCGACGGATTTGCTCGGCCGCGGGCTGTTCGGCGGGTAACTCCAGCGCGCGGCTCAGCTCGGCCACGCGGCTGGTGACGATGGTCACTTCCTCGTCGGCCGTTGCCGGCAGCGGCAGGATGACGGTGTTGAAGCGCCGCTTCAGGGCGCTCGACAGCTCGTTGATGCCCCGGTCGCGGTCGTTAGCCGTGGCGATGACGTTGAACCCCTTGACCGCCTGCACCGCTTCACCCAGTTCGGGCACGGGCAGCAGCTTCTCGGACAGGATGGTGAGCAGTGCGTCCTGCACGTCGGACGGGATGCGGGTCAGCTCCTCGACGCGCGCCACCCGGCCGCCGCGCATGGCGTTCAGGATCGGGCTGGGCACCAGCGCCTCGGCCGACGGTCCGCGGGCGATCAGGCTGGCGTAATTCCAGCCGTAGCGGATGACTTCCTCGCTCGTCCCGGCCGTGCCCTGCACCAGCAGAGTCGAGTCGCCGGAGATGGCCGCCGCGAGATGCTCGGAGAGCCAGGTCTTGCCGGTGCCGGGCACACCGATGAGCAGCAAGGCGCGATCGGTGGTCAGCGTGGCGATGGCGATCTCGACCAGCCGCGAGCTGCCGATGTATTTGGGCGCGATGACGGTTCCGTCGTCGAGCGTGCCGCCCAGGATATAGGTGGCCACAGCCCAGGGGGACATGCGCCAGTTGGGCGGTTTCGGCCGCCGGTCGGCCTGCATCAATGCGGCCAGCTCGTCGCCATAGGCCTGTTCAGCCAGCTCGCGCTGGATAGTCGATACGGTCATTCAATCATTCTCCTCCGGCGAACGCTCGCCAATGGTCGCCCCCCACAGCTCGCGCCGCAGCGCCAGCGTGCGAAGCAGATAGTTCAGGCTCGCCTCCCAGGCCCGGTTGACCGCGCGGCCTTGCAGGAGATCGGCCGCTTCCTGCGCCAGCGACGGCGGGCAGCGCTGGGCAAACTGGCGCGACAGGAAGCGCAAGGTCAGGTTCAGCCGTGCGTCGACGGGATCGGCGCAATAGCGGGCGAACAGCGCCAGCAGCGCGCGGCCGCTGCTCTCGTCCCACACGCCGGGCCAGCGGCGCAGAAACACCGACACCGACTCGTCCTTCCCGGCGTCGATCAGGGTCGCCAATCGGGCGTAGCACGCCTCCGGCGTCAGCGTCGCCACCAGCATGCCGGTGCGCTCCGTGTACTGATCCCCCTCCAGCAGCGGATCGATCCAGCGCATGTCCCGCTGTCGCAGCGCGGCCGTCGCGAAGGCGTTCAGCAGCGTGCGCGGCCACTTGCCGGCCAGGGATGCGGCGACGAGCGCCTCCGGCGAAAGGCCAAACCGCGCCTCCCAATGGGTCAGGGGAATCGCCCCGACGGTGCGGAGAAGCAGGGTCGACCACTCGGTCGCCGTTCGCACCCCGTCGGGTTCCTTGTCGCGATTCGCGCCGTCGCGCACCATTGCGTCAGTGACGGGCCGCTGGGCGGAAGGTTTCAGCACATCGTCATGAAGGCTCAGGATGTCGCCGGCGGCGGCCGTCATGCGGGCGACGAGGCGCGATTCGGGCAGATGGGCCAGGAGATCAGCCGCCCGACGCCGGACGTGGGCGTCACGATCATCGAGCGCCCGCTCCAGGAATGGCTCATCCGCCATGGACAGGCCGGTCTCCAGCACGGGCAGCAGATCGCGACGGATGATCTCCGATTCGGCCCGCCACGTGGATTCGATCAGCCGCCGGGCGGCGGCCGGATCGCGGCGACGGACGGCCGTCGCCAGATAAGGCCGCCCACCGGGATCGTCATTCCAGGCGGCGCGCAACTGCTCAAAATCGGCCAAATCGACGGCGGCATAGCGCCAGGCCGGGCTCAGCGCGGCCAGCCAGCGGCCGCGCTCGCCGATGACCGGCAGCAGAGACGGCCGCAGGCGAGGGATTTTCACGCCGCGAGCCAGCACTTCCGGCAGGAGCCGGTCGGGCGCGCGCGCCCCGGCTTTCTCCAGCAAGGCCAACAGCTCGGGCAAGAATTCCACATCCCGGTCGGCGAGCATGCGCTCCAGCAGACGCTCAGCCGCGGGCGCGCACGGCCGCAGATCGCCCTCGGCGCGATAGGCGGGCAGATGCCACTCGGCGGCGGGGACGCGCTCCGGCAGCCGCCCGGCCGCCTCGTGGAACGCCCCCGCGCCGGCCAGCAGCAGGAGCGTCTCCTCCGGCGGGCGGGCGGCCATTTCGGCGCGCAAGGCGGCGAGAAGGGGCGGGAGGTCGGCCGCGGCGGGCAAGCCGGAGCGGCCTGTGCCGACCAGCGCGGCGGTGACGAGCGCGGGCGGCAGGCTCATACGACGACCTTCCAGGCGCTCAGCGGCCGCCAGGTGCCGGCCAGGACGCTCGCGGGCGCAAACAGCGCCCCGTCCCACTCGCCGAAAAGGGTCATCGGCCGCCCGGCCGACAGCGCCGTCAGGCTCCAGCCGTGGCCGAATTGGGGCGGCAGAGGCAGAACATGCCCCGCCCGGTCGCGCAGTCGCCAGCGGCCGCCGGCCGTCAAGGGTGGCTCCACCCACACGTCGCGGATGGCCATCGGGAAGCGGCGCAGCCAGGGGTTCAACGCCAGGGCGGCCGACCAGCCCGACATGGTGGCGTCGATGTCGCCATGGGTGGCGTCGATGTCGCCATGGGTGGCGTCGATGTCGTCATGGGCGGCGGGATCACCGGTTTCGCCATGCACCGGCGCGAGCGGGCCGACCGGCCGCGCCATCAGCGGGTACGCGCTGGGCGAAAAGGCCAGCGCGCCGCCGACCAGCGCGCCCGTGGGCAGGCAAACTCCCTGCAGCTGCCCGGCGGGGATGGCCTGATCGAGCCGCGCCCAGCGCCCCGTGGCCCGGCCGCGCAGCCATGATCGCAGGTGGGTGACGCGGTTCTCGACCTCGACGACCTGGCCGAGGATGCGCCATGTGTCGGTCACGCGCTCGCCCGTGGCCGGGGACAGAAAACCGGCGGCGGCCAACGTGTCGCCACGTTCGCCGGGGGACAGCGCGTCCAGCCGCCGGAACGACTCGCACAACAGCGCCAGCCGGCCGAGGTCGGGCAGCAATCGCTCCGGCCAGTCCATGCCGCTGCCGGGGATGGCGGCCGTCTCGCGCAAGGCGCGGGCGGCTTCAACGGCGTAGGCGTCCTCCAGCCGGTTGGCCGCACCGAGGAATTTGGCGCGGCCGCGGCGGGGCAGGTCGGCCAACCCTTCGCGCGCCAGATCGCTCAGCCACAGGCGCAAGTCGGCCATCCCGGCGACGACGGCCGCCTGCCGCTCGGCCGATTGGGTTTCGCCGACGGCAGGAGTCAAATTCCAGCCATGCGCGGCCGGAGGCAGCCAGTCCGGGGCATCGGCGTCGGTCGGAAGCGGTTCATTCAGATCGCTTAACAGGAGCGCGATGATGTGGCGGCAGGGGAAGCGTGTGGCGGCGCAGGAGCAGGTCGCCCACAGGCCGGGCAAGCTGACGGTGGTTAGAACGGGTGCACGGCGCGACACGGGGTATTCGGCCCACAGCAGATCATCGCCCGACGGCTCAAGCGTGACCCGCCCGGCCGCCACCCAGCCCTCGCCGCGCAGCAGGTCGTCGGCACCGCGAGCCGTGGCATGGTCGGTGGCCAACCCCTCGATTTGTTCGCGTTCAAACAAGGCGCGAATACGCGCTGCACCCGGCATCATACTGGAGATTATTACGCAGATGGGCCGGTTGGGGTTGCATTGAATACGGTCAACCTGACCATCCCCGAAGGCCCGCGCAACGGCAAGGTGTTCCGCCTGGCGAAGCTGGGCATGCCCAAACTGCGCAAGCCCGACGAGCGCGGCGACCTCTACGTGACCGTCGCCGTGGAACTGCCGGCGAAGCTGAGCGAGGAAGAGAAGAAGATCGTGCGCGAATGGCAGGCGTTGCGCAATAAATAGCGCCTGTAATCAGGATTTCATCCGGCTGTGGATTCGGGCAGCGGCCAGCATCGACCCCACCCACGGCAGCGCGATCAGGCCCAGGACCTGGGTCAGGAGCAGAAAAAACGCGCCGGGTTCGGCCCGCGCTATCGGCGGGGCGGCGACCAACAGCCCGGTCAGGCCGATTCCCAGCAGCAGGAGGCGATCCAGCGTTTGGGCGGCGCGGCCGAAACGCCGGGATTGGCCGGCGGCCAGGGCCAGCAAGGACGGCAAGGCCACGAAGCCCAGCGCCAGCGCCATGATGAAAGAGAGGCTGCCCAGTATGCGCGTCACGGGCGAAAACAGCCAGGCATGCCACAGCCCGGCCAGCCCCAGCAGCAACAACAGCCCCGCCACCAGCCGCCGGTGCAGGGCGACCGCGCGATGGAGATCGGCCTCCGTGCCGCCCGGCGACCGGTAACGACGCAGCCGCCGATAGACGACCAGCCCGGCCACGCCGCCGATTAGCCCGATGAACAGCGAGAGCCACAGCGTCAGTCGCGCGGCGGCCGGATTGGCGTGGGGCATGCCGGAGAAGAACACCGATCCGAAGAAGACAAAGGTGAACGCAGCCACCGCGCCACCCCAGACGAAGACGGCCACGAACCAGCCCTCGCCCAGCAGCGGCACGTGGGTGTTGCGGCCGACGGCCTCAGTCAGGTCGGCAGGCAGGGAATGGCCGAAGATACGCTGTGAAAAAGAGCGTGGTTCTGTCATGTCTCCTCGTCGTCACGTCCGGCAGGCTCGGCAACCGGCAATCGGAATGACTGGTTCATGGAGCCGTCCGGAGTCCAAACAAGGCCTCAAAGCGGGCCAAATGCAGCTGCCCGTAGGGTAGACGCTTGCGCGCGGAAGCGATTGAAACGCCCCACCCCTCAAGCAAATGTTGCACGGACCTGGAAGGATGGCGCGGCATGAAAATGAAGCTTGACCCCGAATCGCCAAGTTGTGCCACTGCCATGCGGACCGGAGGTCGTTCCGCTGCAAAGTCCTCCAATACAGATCTGGCCTCCTCGGTATTCGACAGTGTGCCGATCAACTCTCGATCAGATCCAATCAGAAGCGCCTGTCTTCGGTCGTCATTCAGATCTTGCTCGACCAGATCGGCCGCCAGGAGGTCCAGGCTCAGAGAAGTAAGGCGCGTCCAGTCGCGATGAGCCGGCAGTTTCAGGCCGGCATAACGAGGATGAACAGGGTAGCGCCTGGTGCTGCTCCATTGCCAGATCAAAGGAGATGCCGGCAGCAAGCCAAGCAGTTTCGACAGATCGGCCTCGTACTCGAACACATCGGTCTCCAGGCAAACGATGCCCACGGCTCTGTCATAATAGGTCAGCACAAGTCAAGATCCCGTCTATGCTCAGTCGAACCATTTGTGCTCCAACCAGCCGGCGACGCCGCCACAGGTCGTGGGGAACCTGTTGATCTGACCATTCGCTTAAATGGCACTGGCCTTTTCACCTTTGGTTCGGCGCTCATTCCTGGCGTTTGACGGAGGACGGGAGCGATGTTAGGATGGGAGCGACGAAGCAGCGTGAGCAGTTTTCAACTGCCCACACCATCCGCATTTTAGCACAAGTCCATCGCCGGATAAAATCCCATGTGGAGCGTTATGCGGCGAGCATTCCGCATAACCCCCGCCAGAGGGACAAAAAGCGGAATAGCAAGCCGGCGGGATCGGGCGACCGGCATTCCCGCGAATCAGTAGTTGGGCGGCCCCTTTTATCCAGAAGTCATGGAGAAACAAGTCAATGCAAATTTCAATCAGGGTAGTAAACAATGACGCACTGGTTATAAATGCCGATGTGTTGGTGCTGAAACATGCTCAAGCATTATTTGGCGTTGACCGCAAGGTTGTTCATCGGCTGTCAAAATTACATGCAAATTTAGACTCATCACTTCCTGAATATGGGAAATTTCTACAAGTTGATTCATTTGGCACGATAGGGGTTAAGGAAGTTCTATTTGTTGGCGTAGAGCAATTATTTGAATTTCGGTATCAGAATGTCAGGGAATTTGCTCATAGAGCATTGGCTTATCTTGCGAAGAATTCGCCACAGGTTGAAACGATTTGTTTTACCCTTCATGGCGGCGGTTATGGGTTAGATGAGGTTGAAGCATTTGAATCAGAAATTGCAGGAATTGTTGACGCTCTTTCGAAAGGAGAATTTCCAAAAGGACTCAAAGAAATCATAATTGTAGAACTACATAAAAGTCTTGCAGAGCAATTAAGTCAATCGCTTAAAGATTTGTTTCCGCAAGGCTTTATTGTTATCAACAAAGGCAATTTGGCTGAAACAAGTTCATCTTCTTCTAGCCGATTGAAAGAAGCGGGTTTATCTTCAGAAACAAAGCCTTTAGTTTTTGTTGCAATGCCCTTTGATGAAAAAATGAGTGATGTTTTTCATTACGGAATAAGGGGAGCAGTAAATAACGCAGGTTATCTATGTGAAAGAGTAGATCAAACGCATTTCACGGGCGATGTAATGGAGTATGTGAAATTGCGTATCAGGCAAGCAGATTTAGTTCTTGCAGATTTAACACAGGCTAATGCAAATGTATATCTGGAAGTCGGTTATGCTTGGGGGTGTGAAAAGCAAACAGTTCTTCTTGTGCAAGACGCAAATGAATTAAAGTTCGATGTGAAATCGCAAAGATGTTTGATTTACAAAAGCATTAGAGAGTTGGAAGAAATGCTACACAGAGAATTGGAAAAGTTACCTCTAAAAGCCAAGTAGCCTTATGGCAAAAGCCGCCTAACAAAGCGTGCACTTGAGGGGTGGGATTCTGCGGCATTTTCGGAGCTTTATCTACACCCGAACAGAATCCTGCTCTGGGAGTTTTGTCCACTCCCGCCCACCCGCAAGTAACGCCAGCCGTTGGCACGCCCCACGCAAAACGAAAGTTGCAATAAAAATCGAAGTTGAAGCGAGTAAAATTAGCGGTGGAAAAAAGGAGTAAAAATGACTCTCCAACAAATTACTATCGAAATTCCAGAAAAGGTACTTCTCGCAGAAAAGACGGACGCTGAATCTTTTGGGCGTGAAATTCTTATTTTAGCGGCAGTCAAGTTGTTTGAAATTGGCAGGCTTTCTTCTGGGCGAGCGTCCGAACTTGCAGGAATGTCCAGAATTGAGTTTTTACTCAACTTGAATCGCTATAAGGTTTTCCCGTTTGCATCCGAACTCGATGATTTAGAAAACGCTCATGCCTAAAGCCATCAGCAACACTTCCCCGCTACTTTATCTTTACAAAATTGGCGCAATCAATTTGCTTCCACAAATGTTCGATGAAGTTTGGACAGCCGAATCCGTCCAGTTTGATCATAGCCAGGCTTCGGGGATAGGCAATTGCCCCCAACGGAAAACAATCCCATGATCACCTGTTTCCTCGCGGAAGCCCCAGCGCGCCGGCTGCTGGTCTG
This sequence comes from Promineifilum sp. (SeqCode), assembly GCA_035446145.1. GTDB lineage: Bacteria > Chloroflexota > Anaerolineae > Promineifilales > Promineifilaceae > Promineifilum. The sequence goes on from DAOMSB010000025.1 coordinate 28,005, forward strand.
AAGCGGCCCCCATCAAGAACTCACGCACATCCCGGCGCGCGTCATCGCGGCAGATGTAGATCATCTGGCCCTCGAACGCCTCGGGTCCCAAACCCAGAAGCTGCGCACATCGCCGGCAAATGGCCAGGATCCCCCGATACCCCTGGAACTCCAGCGGGTCAGTGACAGCAACAGGAAAGTTCATGAATGCACCGATCAACGCGTCTTCCAGGTAGGCCGGGGCTTGCAGGCGCACGCTGAGCATAGCCATGCGGTCAGGCACAGCGCGCATCCAGTCACGTTGCTCGGTCGACATGCGTTCTTCTGCCTCACATCGTTCTGGTGGAGACAACTGGCGATAGGCTTGGCACACGTTGTGATAACGCTCGTCGCACGCTGCCGGCAAAGGCCCTTCATATTCAGCCATCAGCACTTCCCACGACGATGGCGCAGATGCCTCAAGCAATGCCAGAAAACCATCCGTGTTCATGGTTGCTGCCCTTCATGCGTTACAAGCTTACTTCGGGGTATCAGATAATCGCCAACACGGCGACAAGCGGCCATCTCCTCCGGCTCGAGTGACGCACATACCAGAACACCTCGCTCGAATAGAGCCATCCGGGCGTTCGCCAACTCCGTAGGTGTCAAGACCGGTTCGATCATCAGCGGTTCTCTCTATCTGGATAGCCGAAGTAGCGGCGGAACTCGGCTCGCCAACTCTGCTCCTGAGTGGTCTCGAACATGGGCAGAATCCGATCCGCCCAACGCTCGAACAAGTCGGCCTCGAAGCGATATGGGTCAAGTTCTCCGTCCAGGAAGCGCTTCAGGACCTTTTTCGTGTGGATCTGTTGGCCGCTCCTGAACTCGACCAGCAGGAACAGCGCATACCAACCGGATTGACCGGCGTGGTCTATGTAAGTACCGCCGGGAAAGGGCGCATCCGCGGAGCCGAGCAGGATGTGAAACGCTCCATCCGACAGCTCCGCCAGCAAGGAAGCGGCAGGAGATCGGTAGAGCGCGATGCATTCCCGCCCGTCGCGAAGACATAGGCAATCCGCCGGCTCAAAGGAACGCTGTTCGAACATCTTCCCGAAACAAGAGCCGACATGAGCGGTGAATTGGGCGCAAAGTGTATCCGAGCCGGTCATGGGTGCCTCCTTTACTCTTACTCCGAACCGTCGTCCGGGTAGGTGAAATCCAGGTCGAAGTGACCGTCGGGCTGTAACGTGAAGCGGGCTTTCACCCACAGCGCGTGGCCGGGCTTGCGGGTGCGGCGGCGCAGCTCGTCAAACATCAGGTAGCAGCGATAATCTGGATCGAAGTCACGTTGTTGGTCCGGCGCGGCCGCCGGAACGTACCTGCCCCAGGTCAGGCCATTGTCGTCCTCCTCAATCTCGGCACAGGCCGTGGCGCTGAGCCACGCCTCAGGCATGGCGTCGACGATGAGTTGGCCCATGGCCTGATAGATCTGCTCAGTTGGCGTGTCGGTCAGATCGAAGAAGTCCATGCTATTCCCCAGCCGCCTCTTTAACGCGCTGCATGATAATCTCGTGTGCCTTCTGATACACTTTGGGGTGGGCCAGGCTCAGATCGAGGACCAAATCAGCCGTGCTAAAACCACTTTGTTTGGGCCATCGCTCAAGGGAGGCGTACTTCTGCGGATCAACCATGGTCAGCTCGATCCATTGCAGCGGTTTACCGGACGATTGCCTCGCGGCCGATACGGCTTGAATATCGATATAGTGAATAGTTCTCCAATTTCGACCAAGGATGATTCCATCCGGGCCGAGGATCAGGATTGGCCGAAGACCGACAAAAGTGGCGGCGCTCAGGCCAATGACGCCAAAGATTATCGCCAGCAAGCCCACCAGCTCCTGGATATCCTTCGACCAGGGCAGCACCGCTCTCTGCGGCGGCGCGTAGTTCATCATCAATAAGCCGACCAGGGCAAATCCTGCGCCACCCGCCAAGGCATAAATGACGTTGGCGCGAATGAGCACGATGTTGTTGGTCTCGTCCATTTGATGGTTCATGGCATCACCGCCAGTTCCTGCCAGCCACCACCGCGATCGACCCGGCATGTCACCTGCGAAAGGGCGTCCTCCGGCCGGGCGCAACGCAGTTTGACGCCGTTGTTGCGCGACTGGGCGATAGTTTCGACGCCCAGCTCCTTCGTGAGTTGTTCGGCAACATCCGAGGTGATCCGGCGCGCCTCGTCCTCGATCAGAGGGTCATAGAGGCCATCGTAGGGTTCGATTTGGCCCTGCGGCACAAAGTAGCACCACGTGCCTTCGACCACGTGACAGAAGAGATCGATCGTCTCGCCGCCATCCTGACGATAAACATGGGCGGAACCGTCTTCAAACAGCCGTTCGACCGTGCCGGCGGTCAGGCCCATGCCGCCCATCTCCGGCGCACCCGTGGAGTCATCCGCCAACTGCCCGATCACGATATAACCGTTGCTGCTGCCGGGGGCGACGCTGAGTGATCTGTTGGGCTTGAGCTTGACCACCTGGTAGCGCTGCTGACCTATCGGGAAAACCATGCCCTCGTAGACCTCCAGGGTGTCACTTTGCTCCAACGCGTCGTTCCCCACGCTGATGCGCGCGACAAGGCCTCTCCGCTCTTTGCCTTCCGCATCCACGTAGCGCTCGTTGGATACCCATTGCACCCCGACACTCCAGCCATCGTCTAGCCTGCCTACTGTCGTTTCCGTAATGCTCAGTTGGTGCACATAAGTTGGCTCTGGCACTGTCGTCATCTCCTGCCGTCCAGAGTCCGGTGTAGAATAGCAGCCGGTTAACAGGATGCCGACCAGCGCCGCCCCGATCAACCATGTTCCAATCCGCGTTCGCCTCGCCGATCGCCTCATCGCACCTCCCCTGCTCAGGTATTGTGAACCAGAAGATGGACCCTCACCAGGCCATTCTCAAGCGGCGTCACTACGACACTGTAGTATTTTGCCCCCACCTGTTGATAGAGGCCGCTGTAATCGACCTCGGTGGAATCCGCCGTCGCCGGTTCCCACCAGTCGGCCGCCTCGCTGAGCGACGGTCCGGAGGAATAGAAGGGTGAATAGCCCGGCTCCAGCGACTCGGTGATGCCCAGCTCGGCCAGCCAGGCGGTGACGTCGTCCTGGGGCGCGTCGAAGCGGGCGACGACTATCGTATCCAGGGCCGACTCGCCGGCGACATGCACATCGGTCGCCCCGGCGGGCAAGGGGCTGCCGATAAAGGCGATAGCCTCCTGCTCGTTGAATGGTTGGGACAGGAAATCGAAGGGGACGCGGCCGTCCTGCTCCGGCGCGCGCTCGGACCGTGAATTCGAGCATGCCGCGCCAATCAGGGCGGCAAAAACGAACAAAACTGCCAACACGACGACTTTATCTTGCCTGGCCATCGTCTTCCCCCGGCTGTGACGTTTGATTCGAATGACACCCAGTATAACACAACATGTCGGACCTGTGGGGCAAGCCGGGCGGCTTGACAGGGCCTTTCAGTAGTTGCCGCCAGACCAAAAAACATGACAGGTAGGCGATCAGGAGCACTCTGATAACAGTGAGATTTGTCGTCGCCCACCTGTCAGGTTTGCCGCTTTCTTGACGGGGGGCGGAAGCAGCGATACGATGAGAGCGATGAGGGTAGTCTTCAAGTCTTACGTGTATTCTACCAGCGCCGCCGAACAAAGCGTGCACTTGACGGGTGGAATTCTGCGCCATTTTCGGGCTTTTCCTGCACCCGAACAGAATCCTGCTCTCGAAATTTTGTCCACGCCGCCCACCCGCAAGTAACGCAAGCCGTTGGGCAGGGTTTTTCAGTAGTCCGTTCCAATTGTGCAAAGCGGCCTTATATGGCATGACACATGCATGTAACATACATGTAACCCCGGTTTCTTAACCGGGTGATTGCCCTTGCCGCGGCGCCGGATAAGAATCCGGCGTTACATCGTAGCCGACTACTGAAAAACCGTGAGCCGTTGGGCGTTTGATGGAGTTCAATGATGTGGTTTGAAACATTGACCGGCTTTCCTGAAGTGTCCCCACGGCAGGTACGCGAGAATATCACCGTTGATGGGCAGGAGTTGACCTCGCATGTAAACGGGAAAGTGCTGGTGTGCGGCCAATTGGAAACTCCGACTTTGGCCGAGCTGCGGGAACGTGTCCAGGCGAGTGGGTATAAGAGCGGAAAAATATCAGTACGTGAAGTCGTTGCCGATGTTCAGCACTTGCATACAGATACATCGAATGCCGGGGCGCTTTTTCAGGTCGCGTCCCAGTTTAATCTGCTTGAAATGGCGTCTCCGAATGTCACGCCTGAGCATGGTGTGGGTATTTATGAACATGATCATACCCAGGGGCCGGCGTGTGCTATCGCGGCTGGGGCGGGAACAATTTATCGTAATTACTTTGCCGTCGTGAATGGGCAAACCGGCCAATCAGCAGATAACCAAATTGATTGCCTTGCGGATATCGGAGCCGCATTGGGAAATACCGAGAGCTGCCTGTGGGAAATGCGCAACGGTTATGCGCTGGCGTCGCAGAGCGGTTTGATCGAAATTGCGCATCGCCTTCAAGCCGCAAGCGAGAGTGAACTTGATAGACTGCGACAGTTGCTGCGCACCGGCATACAGTGGAATACGCAAGTGACGCTCAATGATGCCAGGCACACCGTCTCACAAGCCTATTGTTCCGCCTTGCCCATCGCCTATTCCCCTCATGCTTCGTCTCTATGGGCGGCATTCGCAAGACTTGTTCTTGAGGCAGCCTATGAGGCAACGATTTGTACGGCGATCTTGAATATGATGAGTCATGGAAGCAACAGATTGTTTCTTACGCTTCTCGGCGGCGGGGCGTTCGGCAACGACACGGCCTGGATTATTGGGGGAATCCAACGTGCCTTAAATCTCTACAAGCATGTAGATCTTGACGTCGCAATCGTCAGCTATGGTTCGCCCAATCACCATGTCCAGCAACTTGTGAAGCAATGGCTAAAGTAAGGCAGGCACAACCGGCAACCGCGACATAACAACGCCAAGCGCAGGCAAGAGAAGAGCCTGCGCTTTTTGATTGCCGGTTTCCC
>DAOMSB010000026.1:0-32169 GCA_035446145.1 Promineifilum sp. (SeqCode)
GAGCCATGGCTTCGACTACTGCCGGATGGACAGGCGTCGTTGCACTGTGGTCCAGATAAATAGTGTTTCGTTGCATGCTGTTACGATGAGCTAGATTTGGGCGATCGGCAGCCGTAGCGTGAAAGTGGTGCCTTTGCCCAGGGTGCTTTGAACTTCTATTTGCCCATTATAGTTCCGAAGGTTCTCTTTTACCATGTGGAGTCCCAGGCCTGTCCCGGAGATGCCCCGCTCGACGGCTGATTGGGCCCGATAAAAGCGCTTGAAGAGATTGTTCATCGCTTCCGGCGGAATGCCGATACCGTCATCAGCTACCTCAACGATGACCATATCGTTTTCCCGCCACGCCGCGATTTGTACCCTGCCGGAAGGGGTGAACTTAATTGCATTATCCAACAGATGCTTCAAGGTCATGTGATAGACTGACGCGTGGCCCATTACCGGCGGCAGATCGGATTCAATTCGTTGTCGGAAGAGCAAGCCCTTCCGAACCGCGCTTTCGGCCGATGACGGCAGTAACTCGTCGAAAACAGCATTTAACCCGATCGGCTCCGGGCTGCGTTGCAACTCGCGCGCCTCTAACCTGGCCAGGTCCAGCATTTGCCGAATCATGCGTTGTAGCCGATCGCTCTCCCGCTCGATGACGCCCAGAAAGCGCTCTGTTTTCTCGGGCTGGCGTGCCTTGCCCTCGCGCAGCAAACGGGAATACATGAGTATGGTGGCCAAAGGCGTGCGTAGTTCATGAATGATTCCCTGGAACAGGTCATCCCGCATCCGCTCAACTTCTCGGGTCTGGGTAAGGTCGCTGAACACGAGGATTGCCTCATTAATAGAGCCATGCTGATTTTCGACAGGCGCGCCACTGATCAATATCGGTAATGAACGAGCGCGAGAATGATTCAGATCGGCGGCAAGATGGACGTTGCCTTCAGGGGCATTGAGTATCCGTGCGATGAGATCGTCGATATCACCTTTGTTGGTGAGTACAACCTCTTTGAGCGGTTTACCTATCAATTCATCAGCCGGTAATGTCATCAGGATTGAGAACGCTGTATTGACCTTGGTGATGATGCCTTCCCGATTGACGGTGGCCAACCCTTCGGCTATGCTCTCGAAGAGGGTCTCTATTCGCTGCTTCTCGGCCAGCACATCGGCATGCAGATTGGCGTTTTCGATAGCTGCCGCTAATGGTCCACCCAGCCCTTGCATTAATTCCAGGTCATGATTGGTGAAGCTGCCGAACTGGCGGTTGATCGCCTGGAGCACGCCGATGGTGCGCTCATTCACCTTTAGAGGGATACAGATCATCGAGGAAGTCTTGAATCCCGAACGTTTGTCCACACCGGAGAAGAAACGCTGATCGGAATAGGCGTTGTTGATGACGACCGGTTCCTGATGTTCGGCCACCCAACCGGCGATCCCCTGTCCCTTTTTTAGCCGCACCGGCGGAAGTCGCTCAAACATCGGGCCAAACAACTGGCCGACAAAAACGATGTCCCCGGTGATTGGCTCGACCAGTCCGATCGATAAGGTTTCAACGTTGAGCGTTTGACGAATCGGCCCAGTGAGCGTTTGGTAGATTTGTTCGACATCGAGCGTCGAGCTGAGCGCACGGCTCACGTCGGCGATCACTGCAAATTCCACAGCGCGACGATCGACTTCCTGGCGCAAGGCAGCCCGGTCCAGGAAGACGGACATCATATCGCCGATCTGCTCTACCGTTTCGATGGCGATCGGGTTTGCCTCTGTTGGGTCAATGAGAATCAGAAACGTCGGTGGGAAGGCATTAATGGACCGTCTCTCAGTCGTTAGCGAGGAGAAGATCAGGCGTTGTCGGGTCTCCAGCCAGAGTTGACTGGAAATGACTTCCACGGCCGGTCGCTCGAACTTTTCGAGGATGACCGGTGCGATATACCTGGAGAGGTGATCGATGCCGGCTTCATCGTTCGTCCAACGGCGTTGGGAGACCTCACCGGTTTCATCAGCCAGCCACAGGTCATAGCATTTGGCTTCGGCATCGGCGACGGCGACCAATGTGCGCGTGCCTGTAAGACGGGCCACGTGGTGGGAAAATCGAGCGCACACATAATGCACATCAAATACGTCGCGCAGATCATGGAGGATATTCTGCCATAAAGTGGAGATATCATAATCTTGCTGAGGCTGCGCGATCGGCATCATGCCGGCATTTATAGCGCTCCGGCACAACAATGGCAAGGAGGTCAAGGCGTTCTAACAGGTATGTCGTACAGGGTTCGGTGGTTGCGAGAAAGGGCCGGATTCTGTATATTCTGGAGTGCCGCAGCTACTTTTCAGCTTGTTTACAATCCAAGGAGAATATCAATGGACTACATTGAATCAGTGCACGCGCGCGAGGTTCTTGATTCGCGCGGGAACCCGACGGTTGAGGTTGAAGTTTCATTGTATGAAGGCACCATCGGTCGGGCAATTGTCCCTTCCGGCGCTTCCACCGGCGTTCATGAGGCGTGGGAGAAGCGGGACGGCGACAAGAAGCGTTTTGGCGGCAAGGGTGTGTTGCAGGCCGTTGACGCTGTGAATGACGAGATTGCCGAGGCCATCGTGGGTTGGCAAGTGACCGACCAGAGCGGCATCGATCTGGCAATGGTCGACCTTGATGGCACGGAGAACAAGGAGCGCCTGGGCGCCAATGCTATCCTGGGTGTGTCATTGGCTGTGGCCCACGCCGCGGCCGGAAGCCTGGGTCTGCCGCTCTATCGCTACCTGGGCGGCGTTGGTGGGCGCACTTTGCCTGTGCCGATGATGAATATCATGAATGGCGGCAAGCACGCTGCCGGGGCAACCGACATGCAGGAATTCATGGTCATGCCGGTTGGCGCTTCCAGCTATAGCCAAGGGCTTCGCTGGGGTGTTGAAATCTATCATAGCCTCAAGAAGGTCCTCAGCAAGAAAGGATATAGCACGACAGTCGGCGATGAGGGCGGCTTTGCACCGCGCGTATCGGCCAATAGCGAAGCGCTGGACCTTATCCTGGAAGCGATCAAGGAAGCCGGGTACGTCCCCGGAGAGCAGATCATGTTGGCCATGGACCCGGCCGCTTCTGAATTTTACGAGGACGGCAAGTATCATTTGAAGGTCGAAGGCAAGACGCTGACCGGCCGCGAGATGGTCGACTTCTGGGAGTCCTGGGTCGATAAATACCCCATCATTTCCATCGAGGACGGCCTGCATGAGGACGACTGGGATAACTGGGCGTTGATGGTTGAGCGGTTGGGCGATCGCCTGCAGATCGTGGGCGATGACTTGCTTGTGACCAACGTGAATCGTATTCAGATGGCTCTGGATCGCCACGCTGCCAATAGCTTGCTCTGCAAGGTTAATCAAATCGGCACTCTGACCGAAGCGATTGAATCAGTGAATCTGGTTCAGCGTAATGGCTGGACGGCCGTGGTTTCCCATCGCAGCGGCGAGTCCGAGGACGCGACCATCTCTGACCTGGTCGTGGCGCTCAATGCCGGCCAGATCAAGACCGGTGCCCCGGCTCGCAGCGACCGCGTTGCCAAGTACAACCAGCTCCTGCGAATTGAGGAAGACCTGGGCGACGCGGCGATCTACCCCGGCATGAAAGCCTTCTCCAATTTGCGCCACTAGAATCAAGATATCTGGTTCCTGTATGATTTTGCCACCCTTGGGTATTCGTTGAATATCTTCGGCGAATGCCCGGGGTGCATATATCGTCAGGATTTCTTATAATGAACCTCACAAGGACTAACGAGAAGTCCTGAGGAGAATCGCACGCATGAGCAATGAAATGGGGTTCAACCCTATGCTGGATGATGACGATGATGACGACTTCCCCGAAGTCGAACCCATCGAGGAACCCGGTGAAGACAAGCCGGAAGATGGCAAGAGCAAGGACGACGGCCTACGTTCGTTGGAAGACCGCTTGCTGAAGGGCCGCACTATCCTGATCTATGGCCCTATTGATATGAATGTCGCTATGGACGTCACCCGAAGACTTCTGGTGATGGATGCCGAATCGCAGGACGAGATCCGTATTTTCATCAATTCGCCGGGCGGCCATGTGGAGTCCGGGGACACGATCTTCGATATGATCCGCTTCGTCAAGTCTCCGGTCAAGGTGATCGGTACGGGCTGGGTGGCCAGCGCCGGGGCATTGATCTATGCCGCGGCCGATTTGGAGAATCGCTACAGTTTGCCGAACACTCGCTTCCTGTTGCATCAGCCCGCGGGTGGGGCCACAGGGCAGGCTTCAGATATCGCCATCGAGGCGCAGGAGATCATCAAGATGCGTCGTCGCCTGAACGAGATTTTTGCCCAACAGACCGGGCAATCAATCGAGAAGGTGGAAGAGGATACCGACCGCAATTTCTGGATGTCGGCTTCGCAGGCTAAAGAGTACGGCCTGGTTGGCCATATCGTCGCGTCGGCCGACGAGATCTAGAGCGCGCATGATATCATGGGCGGAATTCAAGGGGCGCTTCCGGGTGCCCCTTTTGTTTTCATGAGATGGGGAACAGGAGAGGCATGAAGACCTTATTGCTAATGCGACATGCGAAATCGAGCTGGGACAATTCAAGGCTAACCGATTACGAGCGGCCGCTGAACGAACGCGGCCGGCGTGACGCACCCCGCATGGGCCGGCTTCTGCGACATGAAGGCTTGACCCCTGATCTCATCATCACATCTTCGGCGAAGCGCGCGGCGACGACGGCCGAGCTTGTCGCTCTCGAACTTGCGCTCGACTCGGACACCCGTTATACCGAAATGCTCTATCTGGCTGACCCTGATGCATATATCAGGCAGGCACGGCAGGTGGGCGACGACATCGAGATACTCCTGATGGTGGGACATAACCCCGGTATCCAGGAGTTGGTGGAACAGCTGACAGGCCAGGAAGAGGAGATGAGCACGGCGGCGCTGGCTTATATTCGTGCGCCTGTCAGGAAATGGTCGGAACTTGCCGGGGGAAAACAATACGAGTTAGTGCACGTGTGGCGGCCAAGAGAATTGGCGGGAGATTAACTTTCCAGGTGAACGTGGAGTTTGCTCAGGCTCTTGTTTTGCACCACCCACAATCCGACCAGACCGATCCTTAGCTCATAGAGCGATTTTCCTTCCACGGTGACTTCCTGCATCACGTCCTGTTCGACCAGGGCGTTGAGGGCGTGGGTGGTCTCGGCCGGGTTCAGTTCGATGCTGTATGTCTGCAAATAATCGACGATCTCTTCCGGGTGCAGTGGCTCGTTACGATCCATCAAGTGGGCGACGGCAGCCAATACTGCTCGTTCAACAGGGTTTGATCGCTGCCACAGGTAGGCAAAGTGAGCTTCACCCAGCCGCAGCATATCGTCAAGAGCGGTGTTGACATCAGAGATCGTCACGTATCCGGTTTTTCGCTCATTGGCCTGCTTGACTAACGTATAGCAGACGAGTTGCAAGAAATATGGGTGCCCGGCGGTAACGCGTAATATTTTATCCAGAGCCAGGTCGTCATAGACCAGATTGGGAGCAACCGGCTCGCAGATAAGCCGTTCGGCCGCCTGAGGACTGAGGAAGTCGATCTTCCGGTAGAGCGCGATGTTGAACAAGACCGACCAGTAATCGGCGCTCATCTCTTCCAACCGTCGCGTGCCCACGAAGACGAACCCCAGACCGGTGCTGTGCTGCATCAGATGCCGCATGTAAGGGAAGAAGGTGCGCGGCAGAATGCCGTCGGCCACCATCGACTCGAAGGCCTCAAACTCATCGAAGATCATCAACAGCGTCGTATTTGCGGGCAATAAACGCCGCGCCGCCGGTAAAAGCTCACGCTGGAAGACACGGGTTGGATCCGCCTGCCACACGTCAATCTCAGGGACCTCAAGATCGAGGCCGTGGATGCTCAACACGTCAGCGATATGCCAGGCGAATTCCTGGAGCAGCGCGGGCATGCCGGGCGAGACGCCGAGCGACTGGCAGTCGATATAGACCGGCATCAGATGGGATGGCAGATACTCACCCAGCCGGAGCAAGAGCGATGTCTTGCCTGTGCGGCGCTGGCCGACCAGCATGAAGACATTGCGCTGAGCTTGTGTTCCGGCATGTTCGGCGATGAAGTCGAATAACTCTTCGCGGCCGAAGAACAGAGGGCTGTCCTTGCGCAGGGGTGTTCCCGGCAGATATGGATTAGGAATAGGCACGAAATCGCGCACTGGCGGGAGCAGATGGACCATATCGCCAAAGGCGGTGGTTTTGCGGCGCTGGTTCCGATCGTCGTAAATGAGCGAAAGCCCGACCCGGAAGCGCTCTTCCGCTTGCGGCTCAATCAGGAAACGCACCTGTTGCGCATGACCTGCCGGCAGAAAGGGGATCGCCTGGGGTTCGCTGCGCACGGAATAAGCCGGATTTTCGTTGAGGATGGCGACGATGTTCTCGGCCGGGGCGCGTCCTGTGTTGCGAATCTCCATGGCCACATGAGTTTGGCCGTTGGGGGCCAATCGCTTTGTCTTTAACAAGACCTCCAGTTCGGCGCGCCCGCGTTGCTCCTCGATTTCGGCGGTCAGTAGGCCTGACCAGCGCCGGGCTATGGATCGAACCAGCGTTCGCTCTACGCTGGGTGCAAATTCATTGATCTGGTCCTGCACCTGCCGCAGCCGAACGGCCGCCTGATTGAGATAAACCAACCGGTCATCGATGGCCTCGACTCGATCGCTGTCGCGCATATTAGTGAGGACAGGCAATAGTGTTTCCAGGACAGGAGACCATTCCTTCTTTTCTTCCAGTTCGGTCAAGAGATGCACAAACTGGGGCCGGACGAGACCCAATTCAGTGATCGAAGGAGCCTCCAGCATGGCCTGACAGGTACGATAAATCATACGTCGTTGGGCCAGGTTGTCCCATTTTTTATCCGTGTCGGCGGCATCGTCCAACGTGCGCGTGATAATCGGCAAGCCTGCCTGGGGCCGATTTGCCAGCAAGAAAAGCCCGTCCGACAGATTAGCCAGGCTGGTATCTTCAGCATGCCGTGCTCGATTTGCCAATTGCAACAGGAAGTCAGGTGAGCCGTTCACCATTGCATATTTTTGTTCGACAAGTGCGAGGGTGCTGCGAGGCTCCTGAGCCAGTCGATCGTAGAACCTGTCAGCCTGGGCCGCCGGGGTCTGTGACTGGCGGACATGAGCGATAAACCCAACCATTATCAGGAGGCCGATGGATCCCGCCAGTACCGGCAATGTGGAATCGCTGACCTCAGGCGGCTCAATCCTGGGGCCTGCGGGTGGACTAACATAGCCACGATAGAAACCATCGCTAAACCGGAATCGGTAGTTGAGCTTCGTCGATCCTTCCGGGGCAGTGATGCCGGGCCAGAATAATTGGCCGTTTCCGGTTGGCAGTTGTTGTTCCGAGACCGGACGCCAGGTGTTAATCGTCTCGTCCAGCAGTTCCAGCTGAACGGTGACGAAATCATTTTCTACGTCAGCAGCCTGGATGCCGATCGTGAACTGTCGTTGATCGGATTCAATGACGGGTTGGGTGAGAAGCGGGGGGCGATTCTCCTCCTCGCTGAAGAGGCGGATCAAGCCGTTTTGAGTGACAGCCAGCAAGTCTGGGGATTGCCGTGACGTGCGTTTCAGGAGGGCGAGAGCGAATGTGCTGCTGCCAAGAGGTTGCTGGAGGACGAGCCGAGGGTTCCGCCCCTGGAGCTGTTCATATAACCACAAATGACCATCCTGCGATCCAAAGATGCCGGTATCCGGCTGTCCATCCTTGTCCAGGTCATCCCAATTGATAGATTGAATTTGGCCTAATTCGTTCAGACTCCAGGAAATATTCGGCTTATTATCGTCTACAACAAAATGCGATAATTGACCATTGCTGGTAGCGAGCAGAAAGGCGGCCGTTCCCTGTTGAAGCGCCTCATCTCCCCATTGATCAGAAGGCATGATCGCCCGAGGTGGTGCGGGCAACTTGTAGGGCCAGCCCAAGTGGGCCATCTCTACCCCTTCATGATTCAACCCATGTACCAGCCCATCCCTGGTGAACACGATGAGTTTGACGGTTGATTCCCCCCTGTCGAGTTGTTGCATGCCATAAACCGCCTGGACAGGTTCGTCGAAAGTGGCAAAATGCTTTACGGAGATGCTGCCCCCATCCTCAATCAAGCGCACGATGCTGTATTGGCCGACTGCCAGGATTACCTGGGGCTCTCCGGGTATGGGTCTGAATTGAATCAGTTGCTGAACCGCACCAACAGAATCGCTGATAGAGAATGTCCAACGCTGATTCCCATCGAGATTAAAGGATGACACGTCGCCTGATTGAGTGCCGATGATGATCGACGATTCGCCGGCACCTAATTTGTCATCGATCAGCAGGGACGTAATATTGGCGGGGACTGTAATTTCCCATAGACGATCTCCCGTCGCTTCGCGCAATTCAAGCCAGCTTAAGACTGACTCGTCATCCGTCACAAAATCGGCCGGCGGCCGTTGTCGTCGCACGACGACGATATGCGGTGGATCGCCCGAAGCGTATCGCACGCGGTCGAGCAGGCTGATGACTCCTCCGGGCGCGTTTAGCCAGCGAATAGCGCGATCCATCCCCAGGCTGTGGAGCCGGCCATCACGCGTGCCTACGACGATCTCGTCTTCGCCGTCCTCGTCCAGGTCCTGTATCAGCATGGCCGTTGGCTCGGCATCAAGTACGTAATCCCATTCCTGGATGTACTCGCTGTCACCCATGCCCAGGCCGATTAGCTGTAGTGTGGCGAAACGAGCCAATAGCAGTTCGTAATGACCGTCATGATTCACGTCGACAAGCCGGGTCAGATCGGGCAGATCGGTGTCGTTGAGCTTGGCCAGCGTTTGGCCGTTATTGCCCAGCAACAGGAGGTCGGCCAGTTCGCTGCCGGTCGTCGCCGGTTCCAGGATAGCTGCCAGTGGTGTTTGGCCGGTTGCCGTGCGGCCGCCGGCGGGCAGCAATGTCAGCACGCGCCGATCGGCATCCTTGACGAGATGGTTAGTCCATAAGCGCCGCCCCTCAGCCGAATAGGCGATCACGCTGCCGGATGCTGTGCCGAGGGCCAGAGCCGGCCCTTCAGGCAGTTGGATCGTTACGAGGCTGGTAATGGGCTTGTTGACGGTTCGATACCATAGCGGGTCACCTGTGGAAGAGTACAGTTCCAATTGGCCGAAATTGGTGCCGACAGCTATCGCGTTGCCGGACGGCCCAAACGGTGCTTTGGCGATATGGGTGATCCGGCGCGAGATGGCCTGCTGCCATTTCACGATGCCGTCATCGAGATAGTATAGCTCGCTGAAGCGGCGCGCTGTGAAGACGCCCATGACAATTTCGTTTGCGCCGTCGCCGTCGAAATCGTCTACCACCATCTGTGGGTTGACGATGGCTGTGGAGTTTTCCTGACTCGCAAACTGCCAAATAACCTCCCCATTGGCGTTAAAAGCGATCAATTGACCGGAATTTAGCAGGAGGAGAATATCTTCCGCCCCATCTGACTGATAATCAAATGCGTCAATCGCAACCGGCGCGGATGAAGAATTGAGCGACACTCGCCATACGACCTCGCCGTGTTGATCCAGCAGGGTCAAATAGCCGATTCCGGCCAGCGCGATTTGCCGGGTGGGTGACTCCTCTCCACCGTTTGTCTTGATTGTCCCCAAAGCCGAGATTGGTTCCTGGCTGATATACGTCCATTCCGAACGGCCGTCGGCGGTCAGTAAGGTGAGATGTCCGTTTTCATCCAGCACCAAAAACTCGTCTACGCCATCGCCATCCACATCGAAGTTGAGGATCGTGTCGAGTCGGCCCGAAGCCGCGAATTGCCAATAGCTTTGGACGCGGGAGTTGTTCTGGGCTGATGCAGGTGTGGCGAAAAATGCCAGGCATGAGAATATAAGCAGCCAGCCCAGGACTGAGTGACTCATCAAACGGATAAGACGTCCGTCGGCCGGCTTGTTATGATTGAACCGATTCGATGCGCGAAACGATGTGCTCAATTCGAATGTTGTCGGCCCTAATAGGCCGCTTATGGCTCCGGCGAACGTAGCGCATAGCCTACGCCGCGCTCGCTAACAATCCAGTTGTCGAAAGGGTCGACCGCCCGACGCAACCGTTTGATCAACGTCTTGAGTCGATCCGGGTCGTCGACCAATACATCACCCCAAACTGCCATCTCGAGATCTTCCCCGCGAACAACCTGACCCACATGTTGGCATAGCCGCACCAGGATGCTGAACTGTGATGTGGTCAGGTTTAACTCCTGTCCGTCACCCCACACCTGATGACGTTGCTCGTCGATGACGAACGGGCCGGCCTGGATGAGATCCGATACGGTTTGCCGGCGAACGAAGCGGCGAAGCATCTCGCTGCTATATGTGTAGACATTATCTATCTTCACCAGCAAACACTGCTGCTCAAGTTGGCGCAGACTTTCCGTCGGACCATCGGCGATGGCCAGGACGTGTTTGTCTTCCGGTGAAAGGTTTTGCCAGAGATAGCCCAGATGGGATTCGGCTTCCAGCTCAATGGGGTTATCGAGGCGCTGAAGCGCGGCTTCGTCGAGGTGCCCATCGGAGGATGGAGTTATCTCGCCGTTGATAAGCCCCTGTACGGCATGATAGCCGCCGATATGCAAGAAAAAAGGATGCAGGCCGACCAGCTTGATCAGATATTCCGCTAATTCCGGCGGGAAGGTGACAGTCGTCCGTTCCAGCCGCCGGCGAAAGAGTTCGTGTGCCTCGGTTTCGGTGAATAACCCCAAGGGCATGGTGACGAAGATATTGAAGAATGGCGAGCTGAGGACAGCTTCTTCGGCCGTAATCGCGAACAAGGGACGCTGGCTGGCAGTCAGATAGGCCAAGCCATATTTCGTGGTTAACCCCCGCAAGCGTGCGAAAAAATAGGGTGTAAGATGCTGGTTGGCCGCCAATAATTCAAACTCATCCAGAATGACGACCACACTTGATCCTTGCTGATACACTTGCTGCAGGGCTCGGTCGAGGGCGCGATAGGTTCCCGGTTGGTCGGCCGTCGCCAGCTTAATGCCGGCCTGTTTTGCCGCGTCCAGTAGCGCGTCCAGCAGCAGCTCATACACTTCCTCGGGGGGAGAGCCGGCCAACTCCTGGCAATCGAGCATGACGAATAGGGCATGGGGTGAGTGGAGCCGATAAGGCTCGCGAACGGCTTCATTCGACAGATGAAGGAGAAGTGAGCTTTTTCCGATGCGTCTCGGCCCAATGAGCGATACGCTTTGCCCGTTACGCAGCAACCCAAGCATCTGGGCGGATTCTGCTTCACGACCGACAAAATCTTCAAGATGGCGAATAGCGCCTCGATGGAAAAAAGGATTATCTGCGCCCATGTTGATGCCTATTGTAATGCCGAACCGGGCGAAATGGAAATCGTTGTCACCTGCGCTCAGCGAGTTGTCACCGATTGTATATTGTCCCTTGCTCTGATGGGGCCGGAATCGTAAAATAGAACATGTGAACGACGAATTGGGTTCGCTTCTGCGTCGACTCGGCGTGAGCAAAGGGGCTCGTCATTTGCGTTCGGCAAGCCCGCGCCAGGCTAATGAGCCATCGAGTCGCTATGAAGACGCGACGCCACCTCCTTTAGAGATACTGCTGCCCGGCGGCCGATTGCTGGAATCGGCCGAAGGCGCCTGTTTTGTTGTCGATCGCGTATTCCCGCTCCACTATCGCCACGGCGCGGATACCCTGGCTGACTTGCTGGCCCTTCAACCGGCCGACGGCGCGCCCTATATCTCGGACGAGAGACTAAACGGGCAGGGGTTTGGGGACTTTCTCTTTCTCGATACTGAGACAACCGGACTGGCCGGGGCGGGGGCATTGGCCTTCATGGTCGGTGTGGCCTTCTTTGAGCCGCAACCGGTATTGATGGACGGCATCCAAACCGAGCGACAGGTTCTTGTGGTACGCCAATATTTCCTGCGTGATCATGGCGATGAACCGGCGATGCTGCATCAGCTGGATGACCTTCTCATCGGGAAAGCAGGACTGATCACATTTAATGGGCGTTCGTTCGACGTACCGTTGCTCGATAATCGCTATTTGATGAACCGCCGGCACGGCCGCTTGCTCGATGTCCCCCACATTGACTTGCTTCCCCCGGCACGACGTCTGTTCCGCGCCCGGCTCGGTTCATGTGCTTTGGGCGCGCTGGAGCAAAACCTGCTGGGCTTGCAACGCACTCAGGATGATGTGCCCGGCTGGTTGATCCCTTCGCTCTACCATAACTTTTTGCACACCGGCGACGCGCGGGAATTGACTCGCGTCTTTTACCACAACGAGATGGACATGCTCTCGATGGTCACCCTGGCTGCCCGGATGTTTCGGCACATGTCGACGGGTGCCTGTGATGACGCGCTCGACCAGATTAGCCTGGGACGTTGGCAGATGGACCTGGGATTATTTGATGAGGCGGAGCGAACGCTACGCGCTGCGCTTGAAGATGATGCCACCCCACTGGAAGCATATCAGCAAGCCTTGGGTCTTCTGGGCGGGTTATACAAGCGGAAGGAGCGCCGCCCTGAAGCCGCTCTGGTCTGGCAGCAATTGGCGGCAGTCAACACTGCCGATGTTTCGGCCCACGTCGAGCTGGCCAAGCATTTCGAGTGGCATGCGTCCGATATGCCGGCGGCTATTGAATGGACGCGCCGCGCTCTGGCGCTCATCGATCGTTTGCCGCCAACACCCGGCACGCGCCTCACGCGGGCAGAGTTGACCCACCGGCTGCAGCGTCTGGAGAAGAAGGCGAGCTAATCCACTCCCCGCTCGCTCATGACCCGTAAGACTGAATCAAGGTCCTTGTCGCCGCGGCCGCTCAGGTTCACCAGCAAAATCTGGTCCTTGCCCATCGTCGGCGCGCGCTTAATCGCTTCGGCCACGGCATGGGCGGACTCCAGCGCGGGGATGATGCCTTCCGTCCGGGATAGTTCATGGAAGGCGGCCAGCGCCTCTTCGTCAGTGGCATAAGTGTAGAAGGCCCGTTCCTGATCGCGCAGCCAGGCGTGTTCCGGGCCGACGCTGGGATAATCCAGCCCGGCGCTGATGCTATGCGTGTCGCGAATCTGGCCGTCGGCCGTTTGCATCACATAGCTTTTCGTGCCGTGAAGCACGCCGACGCGCGCGACGGCCGGGTCGGCGAATCGCGCGGCGTGTCGGCCGTCAGGTATGCCCTCGCCCCCCGCCTCCACGCCGATCAATTCCACCGTTTCGTCATTCAGAAAGGCGTGGAAAATGCCCATCGCATTGCTGCCGCCGCCGACGCAAGCCACGACAGCATCGGGTAACCGGCCGGTAGTCGCCAACATCTGCTCGCGCGCTTCGCGGCCGATCACGCTCTGGAAATCACGCACCATCGCCGGGTAGGGATGGGGCCCCAGAACGGAGCCAAGCAGGTAGTGGGTTGTGGACACGTTTGTCACCCAGTCGCGAATGGCCTGGTTGATGGCATCCTTCAGCGTCCGGCTGCCTGAACTCACCGGTCGCACCTCGGCTCCCAGCAAGTGCATCCGGTAGACATTCGGCTGCTGCCGGGCGATATCGACCTCGCCCATATAGATGACTCCTTGCAGCCCCAACAAGGCACAGACGGTGGCTGTGGCCACACCATGTTGGCCCGCGCCTGTTTCGGCTACGACGCGCTGTTTGCCCATGCGCTTGACCAGCAACGCTTGCCCCAGGGCGTTATTGATCTTGTGCGCGCCGGTGTGGTTGAGGTCCTCACGCTTGAAGTAAATTTGCGCGCCGCCCAACTTTTCCGAAAGATTGCGGGCGTATGTCACCGGCGACGGCCGCCCGACGTAACTGCGCAGCAAATGCTCGAATTCAGCGATGAATGCCGGGTCCTGCCGTGCTTTCTCATAAGCGGCGATCAACTCTTCCAGGGCTGGCATGAGGGTTTCGGGGACAAACTGGCCGCCAAACGGCCCAAATTTCCCTTTTTCGTCCGGTACTGAAGTGAATGTGTCCATGCTGTTCATTGTTTCGGGTCACGAAGGATTGGCGGATTATAGCAATAATCGCTCTATCGGCGGGAATAGTCAGGCATGACCTGAAAGCTATTAATTCACTTGCTGTGTTAGAATAACCCTATGTCAAAAGAACTTATCGTTGTGGGAGGCGGCCTGGCGGGCAGTGAGGCCGCGTGGCAGGCTGCCGAAGCCGGGATCGACGTGCGGCTCTATGAGATGCGGCCGGGCCGGATGACGCCCGCGCACGAGACCTCTTGGTTGGCGGAACTGGTCTGCAGCAACTCGCTCGGCTCCAATCTGCCGCACAAGGCCCCCGGATTGTTGAAGGCGGAATTGCGCGGCCTGGGTTCGCTCATTCTCGATTGTGCGACACAGACGGCCGTACCCGCGGGGTCGTCGCTGGCCGTGGATCGGGAGCGTTTCGCGCAGCTGGTCACCGAGCGGGTTTCCGGCCACCCGCGAATTACTCTGGTGGCGGAGGAGGTTCCGGCAATTCCCGACGCGCCGGTCATCATTGCCAGCGGCCCGCTGACATCCTCGTCTCTGGCCGAAGACATCGCCGGCTTGACTGGGTATGAGTATCTCTATTTCTACGATGCCGTCTCGCCGATCGTACAGGCGGAGACGATCGACATGAATATTGCTTTCCGGCAGTCGCGCTATGACAAGGGGGAGCAGGAAGAAGGGGACTATATCAACTGCCCGATGACCCGTGACGAGTATGAGCAATTTGTCGGCGCGCTCAGGACTGCCGAGACCATCACTCTCAAGCAGTTTGAGCGCGAAGATCCCCACTTTTTCGAGGGCTGCATGCCCATCGAGGCGTTGGCTGCACGCGGCCATGAGGCGTTGGCCTTCGGTCCGATGCGGCCGGTTGGGTTGATCGATCCCCGCACCAATCGACGGCCGCATGCCGTCGTTCAATTGCGCCAGGACAATCTTATCGGCTCGCTCTACAACATTGTCGGTTTCCAGACCAATCTGAAGTGGGGCGACCAGAAACGGGTATTGCGCCTCATCCCCGGGCTGGAGAACGCCGATTTTGCCCGCTACGGCATGATGCATCGCAATACCTATATCAACTCTCCGGTCATGCTCCAGCCCACCATGCAGTATCGCAACCGGGTCGACCTGTTTTTTGCGGGGCAAATAGTAGGGGTCGAGGGTTATATGGGTAATGCCGGGACGGGGCTATTGGCCGGCGTCAATGCCGCCCGTTATCTGACCGGCCGCCATCCCGTCATTCTGCCGCCGACGACCATGCTGGGAGCGCTATGTCATTATGTGACCCACAGCGCGATGAAGGATTTTCAACCGATGAAGGCCAACTTCGGCATTCTGCCCCCGCTGCCGCCGCGGCCGGGCAAGGAGGAGCGCGGCCGCCACTACGCTGAACGCGCCCTGACGGCTATGCGTCGCTTTGCGCGAGAGCACGGCCTGCGCTACGATCCTGCTATGGCTGTCGCGGAGATCCAAAATGCGTGATCGTCGCCAGAGGAAAGCCCCCATCCCGCAACCGACACGTGAGGAGACGAACAAATGAAAATTCCCGTTGAGACCACCGTCACATCGGTCGTTGTTTACCCTGATCGAGCACGAGTCACGTGCGTGGGTCGCGCCGATTTGACTGAGGGACTGCATCAAATCACGGTTGGAGAGTTGCCGCTTGCGATGGAGCCTGAATCCGTGCGTGCCGCCGGCTCCGGCACGGCTCGTGTCCGGCTGCGCAGCGTTGACGTACAGCGGCGACATTACGCGGCCGCCCCGGCCCCCAATGTAACGGCGTTGGAAGCGCGCATCAATCAACTTCAGTTGGAGCTGCAGGCGCTTGCCGACCGGCAGGCGGTTAAGCAGGCGTCGATCGAACACCTCGACGGATTGCGCGAGGCGACCAGGGAGTATGCCCGTGGGCTTGCTCGCGGCCGCAGCACTATTGAGGATCAGGCCGGCTTTATGCGCTTCTTCGAGGATGAGTATGCTCGCTTGCATGATGCTCTGCGAGAGATGGGTGTAGAGCAGCGCGCCCTCCAGGACGAACTGACAAAGTTGCAGGCAGAACTGAACCAGATTCGCTCCGCGCGGCCGCGTCAGCGGTATGAAGCACAGCTGGAGATCGAAGCCTTGTCGGCCGGGGATTTTGCGGTTGAGGTGAGCTATATCGTCGGCCGCGCGGGATGGCGGCCATTGTATGACATGCGATTGCAGGACGCCGCCGCATCCGGCGCGGTCGTCGCCATGAGCAGCCTGGCGGAAATCACTCAAGACACCGGTCAGGACTGGACAGGCGTTCAACTTTCCGTATCGACGGCACGCCCGGCGCTCAATCAGCGCGTGCCGGAACTCAAGCCGTGGTTTGTTGATGTTCTGCAGCCATCACCAAGGATGCTAAGGTCCCGCCCAATGGCCAAAGGCGTTCAAATGGACGCGCTTGAGATGGCGGCCGACGATGAACCGGTGGCGATGATGGCAGCGATGGCCTCACCGCCCGTGGCGGCGGCTGAGGTCGAAGTCGCCACGGTGCAGGAGAATGGGACTGCAATCACGTTTCGCGTTGCCGGTGATGTCAATATTCCCGGCGATGGCACCCCCAAGAAGACAGCCCTGGGGCAGTATGAACTGGTTCCTGAATTGGACTTCCTGTCCGTGCCGCGCCACACTGATGCCGTTTATCGGCGCGCCAAATTAATAAACTCTACCGGTGCCCCCATGTTGGCGGGGCCGGTCAGTCTCTATGTTGGCGACGAGTTCATCGGCACAAATCGTCTGGAGTACACGCCGAATGGGGCGGAGATGGAGCTGGTGCTTGGCGTAGAGGAACGCATCACCGTCAAACGGGAACTCGTTCGCCGTGAAGTAGACAAGCGTCTGTTGCGCGATCAGCGTCAGATCCTTTACGGTTACGAGATCAAGCTGGAGAATTTGCTTGCCTCCAGGGCGATCGTCACGGTGCAGGACCAGTATCCTGTGTCGCGCCACGATCAGATCAAGGTGCGTCTTGATCGCGCCACCCCGACGCCTGTTGAGCAGAGTGAGCTTAATATTCTGAAGTGGCGACTCGATTTGGAACCGGGGGCGAAGAAAACAATCCAGTACGATTATCAGGTCGAACACCCACGGGCCTTGCCCGTTGCCGGGCTGCTCGACTAGGAGGTCATGGGTACGTCTATCAAGGGATATGATACCGCGCCACCGCGCGAACGAGCATTTCTGGTCGGCGTTGAGCTACGCGAGAGCCCCTCGCTTTTGCCGGTCGAAGACAGCCTCGATGAACTCGCGCGATTGGCGGATACGGCTGGAATTGACGTCGTCGGTCAGGCAATTCAGCGCATCGACAAGCCAAATAGCGCCACCTATATTGGCCCCGGCAAGGTCGAGGAAGTGAAGTTGTTGGTCGAAGAACTGCAGGCTGACATGGTAATTTTTGACGACGAACTCTCGCCGCGACACCAGCGTGAACTGGAAGAGATCTTCGGCGAAGAGATCAAGGTCATCGATCGCACGGCCCTGATTCTTGACATTTTCGGTCAGCACGCCCACACACGAGAGGGCAAGCTGCAAGTCGAGCTGGCGCAACTGGAGTACCGCTTGCCGCGCCTGACGCGCATGTGGACACACCTGGCCCGACAGGCCGGTGGTCGCGCCGGCGGTGCGACGGGCGGCGTCGGTTTGCGCGGCCCGGGCGAAACGCAGTTGGAGACCGACCGCCGGGAAATCGGCCGCCGCATCTCCCAGATTAAAGAGGAACTGGAAAACGTTCGTGCCCATCGTGAACGCCATCGCGCCAAGAGGCAGCAGACCGAGTTGCAGGTTGTGGCCATTGTTGGCTACACCAATGCCGGTAAATCGACGCTCCTGAACAAGATTAGCGGCGCGGATGTTCTGACGGCCGACATGCTTTTTGCCACGCTCGACCCCACGACACGGAAAGTCAACATGCCCGGCGGCCGCGAGCTTCTGTTCACCGATACGGTGGGATTCATCCAGAAATTACCGACGCAAATCGTGGCCGCTTTTCGCGCCACGCTGGAAGAGATCGGTGATGCCGACATGTTGCTTCATGTCGTGGATGTGACCCATCCGAACGCGGCCGAGCAAATTGAAGCCGTTGAGGATACCCTGGCCGAACTCGAGGCCGACCATCTGCCGATGGTGATCGCCCTCAACAAGGCCGACCAGCTGACAAATGCCGAAGAAGTCATAGGTGAACTGGATCTGTCGGCTCCCGCAGCGCTGGTCTCGGCCAAAACGGGCAAGGGCATCGAGGAGCTGCTCATCATGGTCGAGGCGGCGATGGTCCAGTTGCTCCAGCCTGTCGAGGTGCTTATCCCCTACACCCGCGGCGATTTGTTATCACTGTTCTATGAGCGAGGACAGGTTGATCAGGAGAAGCACACCGGTGAAGGCGTGCACCTGTTCGGCCGTGTTCCCAAGAGATTAATTCCCGTGTTTGAACCTTTTCAGCCGGCATGAAATCAATAAACGAACTTTCCCGTAATCCCGATATTCGCTCCGCTCTGGCGGAATTCCAGGCTCGCCTCGATGGTATCGTCGAGCAGGTGATCGCCATCCAGCAGATCCCCGCGCCGACTTTCGAGGAAGAGACGCGCGCTCGCTTCATTGAAGAACAGTTCAAGGCTCTCGGGCTTGAAGATGTCAATCGTGATGCCTTGAACAATGTCTATGGTAGATTGCCCGGCACATCGTCCGCGCTCCCGCCGGTCGTCCTTTCCGCCCATCTGGACACAGTCTTCCCGATGAACACCGATTTGGCTATTCGGCGGGAAGGCAACCTGATATACGGACCGGGCATCGGCGATAATTCCACCGGCGTGGCCGGATTGTTGCAAACGGCGCAGGCCATTCGGGACAACCGGCTCGCGCACACGGCCGATATCTATTTTGTCGCCAATGTGGGCGAGGAAGGGTTGGGCGATCTGCGCGGAATGCGCGCCGTAGTCGATCGATTCGGCGGAGACGCGATCTATATCGTCGTCGAGGGCGGCCTGTACGGCAAGCTCATCCACCAGGCTGTGGGTGTCAGGCGCTATCGTATTCAGATCTCCGCGCCCGGCGGTCACTCCTGGGGCGGTTTCGGCGCGGCCAGCGCCATACACCAGTTGGGTCATCTCATCGTCGATATCGACAGCCTCGCCGTGCCTGCCATCCCGAAAACGACCTACAATGTCGGTATTATTCAGGGCGGCATCTCGATCAACACCATTGCCAATTCGGCCGAACTGTGGCTCGATCTGCGATCGGAAGGCGTTGTCGCGCTGGAACAACTCGTAAAGGATGTTGAAGAGATCGTTCGCACGCGCAACAAGAGGTATGCCCTTGAGGGTGACGGAGTCGAAATAAAAATGCACCGGGTGGGTGATCGCCCGGCCGGCAGCATTAGCCGCCAGTCCCCTCTGGTGGCAGGCGCGGAGGCCGCTCTGCGAGCGGTCGGCTGCGAGGACGTGCATTATATTGTCAGCAGTACCGACGCCAACATCCCCTTGAGCCGTGGCTATGAGGCTGTGTGTTTGGGCTTAACCCACTCCGGGAACTCCCATCGACCGGATGAGTTTATGGACAAGACAAATCTGCCGGCGGGGTTGGGTCAGTTGTTGTTGGTGACTCTGGCCGCGGCGGGATAGCCGCCGTAATGGCCGTGATGGTGGAGTCGTCAGAAGGCTTTGCGGTCCGGCCTTCTTCCGGCTTTTGATTATGTTAAATAGCATTTACAGGTGACATTCCCATGGATTTTCAACTGAACGAAGAACAACGCGCATTAAAGGAAGTCGTCCATGACTTCGTGGCACGCGAGGTGCGCTCACGGGCGCGACATACGGATGAGGCGAGCGAGTTCAATTGGGCGGCCACGCGCAAGATGGGGCCGCTGGGCTTGTTGGGGCTTGAGGTTCCTGAGGAGTACGGCGGTGCGGCGCTCGATGCGATTAGCGTCGCTATCGTAATCGAGGAGCTTGGCTGGGGTTGTGGTTCCACGGCATTGGCTATCGCTGCCCATAATGGCCTGGGTCTCGGCCCTCTCGTGGCTTATGGTACTGAAGAACAAAAGCGACACTGGCTGCCTCGATTGACCAGCGGCGAAGGGAAGCTGGCCTGTCTGAGCCTGACGGAGCCGGGCGCCGGTTCGGACCTAAAGGACGGCGTGCGGACGCGGGCTGTGGCTGATGGCGATTCCTGGGTCATCAACGGGGCGAAGATGTGGATGACCAACGCTTCTATTTCCGATCTGATGGTCGTCCTTTGCCGCACGGGAGACAAAGGCAGCCATGCGCTGAGTCATATTCTAGTGCCGTCCGATACCCCCGGCGTCATCATCGGCCCGGCCGAGAAGAAGATGGGGCTTCATGGTTCGCCCACCCATGCTGTGACCTTCGACGGCGTGCACGTGCCGCGCGAGAATTTGCTGGGCGTTGAAGGGCGCGGGTTGCCGCAGACGCTGGCGACGCTGGATAGCGGCCGCGTCGGCATCGGGGCGCTGGCACTGGGTCTGGCCCAGGCAGCCTATGAGGAAGCGTTGAAATACGCTAAAGAGCGCGAGGCTTTCGGCCAGCCAATCGCCAACTTCCAGGCCATCCAATGGATGCTGGCCGACGCGGCAACGGAGATCGAGGCTGCGCGACTCATGGTCTACAAAGCCGCCTGGCTGAAGGGTCTGAAGCAACCCTATTCAACCATGGCCTCTATGGCCAAACTCTTCGCGACCGAAGTCAGTGAGCGCGTGTGCCGTAACGCTATCCAGATTCATGGTGGCTACGGCTACAGTTCCGAGTTCGAGGTGGAGCGCATGTATCGCGACACGCGACTGATGACAATCGGCGAAGGTACGAGCGAAATCCAGCGATTGGTCATCGCCCGTCATATTCTCCAGTGAGCAAGACGGACAGCTAGGTCGGGTTATCAAGGGGCGCGATCAACATTGCGCCCCTTTTCGTTTGACTTAGGGCATGGTCTGCGGCCGCGGGAAAGGCGTCGGCAGGCCAAGCGGTTCGATCCCCAGCAACGTCGGCGGATTGGGCCGGAATAGTTCGGCGTCGATCCGGCCGATGCCCGGGTCGATGATGAAATAGTGGCTTACGGCGTAATCGCGCATGGGCAGGATGAGCAGGTGCGCTCTCTCCGCGATGCCGCCGAATTGCGGGCCTAGATACCACACGGCCGCCCCTTTTACTTGCGGATAGGCGGCATAAAGCCACGAGGCCCAGGCCATATCCTCGACGCCGGGAACCGGCTCCGGTACGTCGGCATATTCCCAACCCCATTCTGTGATCAGAACGGTTGGCCGCGGGATGCCATATTTATCGCAGACCTCAAATAGCGCCTGGAATCGGCCGACCAGATAGGGGTACCACGCCCCGATATATTGGGTGGTCAGACTGTACTCATGAAGGGCGACCGCGACCTTATCGGGGTGTTCGCCCGCGTATCGCAGAAAATCGAGCATGGCCGGATGCTCCCAGTCTTCAGGCTCCGGCACGCCGGTGGAAAAGGCAAATGCCCCATAACGATACCCGTCAGCTACGGCGAGCTTGGCCGTCTCCAGCGAGAAGCGCCCCAGCCGCTCGATCTGCAACTGGCCGTCGCTGCCTTCGCGGCCCGGTTCGTTGAGTGTTTCCAGCCAGATATATTCCTTTTCCAACTCGGGCGGTTTGTTGTCGCGGTTGAGTTGCCAGCTAACGGCCGCGGCTTCCTCCGGCGATAGAGATGTGTCGTAGAAGGGCGCCTCGTAGCGCGGCTCTGTGAGTCGGAAGACCAAGGTGTGATCGACGAACCGGCCGGCGGCCTCATTTTCTTTCATTAACAGCTGCGCCTCATGGATTGGCCCGGCGGCGTCAGCGCTCTTGAGGAAGAAAGGGACGCCGGCCGCGTTGAGATCCCTCATCCATTCACCCAGACCGGTGGCGTTGCCGCCCGGGCCGGTATGGAAGCCCACTCTGGCGAAGGCGATGTCAAGTCCTTTGGATTGTGCATCTGCGCGCGCGGCTTCGAAGTCGATCGGCGGCAGCGCCACGACCACCGTGGGCGGGGGAAGTGGTGCGCCCAGGGTCGGCACGGGGACAGGGCTGGGCGTCGGATCATGGGGGCTGCCCATGATGGGAGCGATATAACCGGCCGGGGTCGCCGTGTTGGATGTCGCGACGATAGCATCGAGTTTGTCGCCGGCGGCGGATGCCTTTGCCGGCAAGTCGGTTGTTGCCATTGACAGAGACGCGCATCCGGCAGCCACAAGGATACTCGCGAGCAGGACGCCCATGAAGACGGACGGGTTGGCTCTCTTCAGTCGCGAAAGACTGCCGGCATGTTGGTCATTGGTTTCTTTCGACAAATGAGTCTCTCCCTACTGCTTGTATACCGCGAAGCCACTGAGCCTGTATGTTCGGGGCCGGCCAAAGTAGACGGTCGACCTCTCGTCAGGATTGATTTGTCTGCTCCTACTATAACGCAATATCGTTTATTTGGTGCCGGAGATCGTAAAAAAATTGAGTTGCTGCGACACGGATTCCATGCCGTCCCTGGAGTATAATCATGCATATGAGCAATGATACATCGATAAAGCGACGGATTCTCTTCCTCACGACCATCCGTTCCTATCGTTTGGAAGCATTTCGCGTCGCCGCCGAGAAGCTGGGTGTCGAGGTGACGACCGGACTTGATCTGCCCGAAGCACTCACGGAGCAATGGCCGGACGCGCTGCCGTTGAACTTTGCCGACATAGGCGAAGCTGCGCGAAAGATTGCGGAGTACGCTCAACACAACCCGCTCTCGGCGATTCTGTCCGTCGATGACAGCGGCAGCCTGGTGGCCGCCGCGGCCAGTAATCTGCTTGGCTTGCCGCATAACGACCCCGCCGCGGCCGTGGCTGCTCGCGACAAGGCGGTCATGCGCCGGATGTTGGGCGCGGGTGGTGTTGCCGTGCCGTGGTTCCGTGAATATACCACGGCCGATGATCCGGCGGTCGTCTCTGCGGAAGCGCCCTATCCTTGCGTCGTCAAGCCGGTCAATCTCAACGGTAGCCGAGGCGTCATGCGCGCCGATAGTCCATCCCGGCTTATTTCAGCTATTGAGCGATTGACACGCCTCATCACGACCGATAATCCCGATCCGCGGCCATATCTGGTGGAGGAATACCTGCCCGGCGTCGAGGTGGCGCTTGAAGGTATGCTGAACAGGGGCGCGCTGACCGTGCTGGCGCTCTTTGATAAGCCCGACCCGCTGGAAGGGCCGTTTTTCGAGGAGACCATTTATGTGACGCCGTCCCGATTGCCGGTGGGGACACAGACGGCAATCGAGGCAACCACGACCGCCGCGGCCCGGGCGCTGGGGCTGGTATCAGGCCCGATCCATGCCGAACTGCGCATCAATGAGGGCGGCGTGTGGATTATCGAGATTGCCGGGCGCTCCATCGGTGGATTATGCTCGCAGGTGCTGCGCTTTGGGGTGGATGCGTCGCTCGAAGAGCTGATCGTGCGCCAGGCGGCCGGCTTGTCGCTGGGCGATACGACCCGTAGTGATCGGGCCGCGGGAGTGATGATGATCCCCATTCCGGAGGCGGGGTTGTTGCGAGAGATAATCGGCGTGGATGAGGCGGCGGCCATTCCACTCATCGAGAGCGTGGAGATCACCGCTCGCCTCAATTATCCGCTTGTCCCGCTTCCGGAGGGCGATAGCTATCTGGGGTTTATCTTCGCTCGGGGAGAGACGCCGGAGGCTGTTGAGTCAGCCCTGCGCCAGGCTCACGAGCGACTCAAGTTCAGGATTGATGCCCTCCTGCCGATCTTCAGCCTTCAGTAATCAGCCTCATGCTTCAAACAGGTTGCTGATCATTGAATGCTATCCGCAATTTATCCTTCCAGTAACAACGCCTCCGGCTCCTCGATGAGTTGTTTCACCCGCACCAGGAATTGGACGGCTTCGCGGCCGTCGACGATGCGATGGTCGTAGCTGAGAGCCAGATACATCATCGAACGGATGACGATTTCCCCGTCGCGAACGACCGGCCGCTCCTGGATGTTGTGCAGGCCGAGGATACCCACCTGGGGCGGATTCAGGATTGGCGTGCTCAGCATTGAGCCGAAGACGCCGCCGTTGGTGATAGTGAACGTGCCGCCGCGCAAATCCTCCAGCGACAGCGTGCCGTTGCGGGATTTCTCGGCGAAGTCGCGCACCTCAGCTTCGATTTGTGCAAAAGATTTGCGATCGGCGTCGCGGATCACGGGGACGACCAGCCCTTCTTCCGCGCCGACGGCGATGCCGATGTCGTAATAATGTTTGAGGACGATCTCGTCATCCTGAATCTCGGCGTTGAGCCGCGGGAAGGCTTTCAGCCCGCCAATTACTGCCTTGACGAAGAAAGAGGTGAAGCCGAGCTTGACGCCATGGCGCTTGACGAACGCTTCCTGTCGCCGCGAGCGCAAGTCCATCACCGCGCCCATGTCAACCTCGTTGAAGGTGGTCAGCATGGCCGCCGTTTGTTGGGCCTCGACCAGCCTCTGGGCGATGGTTCGGCGGCGGCGAGACATGCGCACGCGTTCCTCGCGACCTGCCGTCATGGACGGAACGGGTTGCGGCGTCGGAGACGGCATGGGACGAGGCGCGACTTCGGGTCGGGGAGCCGGTGTTTCGGCCGCCAAGGCCTGCTTTGGCTCAACGCGCGCGGTGATGTCCTGCTTGGTGACTCGACCACCCGTGCCGCTGCCCGATACTTGTGATAGATCGATGCCTTCGGCCTCGGCCATGCGGCGGGCAACCGGCGTTGCTCTATCGTTCTCGGCACTTTTCTCAGGGACTGTGGCGATCTCTTCAGCCTTTGGCGCGGCCTTTCCCGGTACGACGGCGGTGCCGTTGGCGTCAATATTGCCCAGTACATCGCCGATCTTGACATCGCTGCCCGCCGGTTGAAGGATATCGGCGATCACGCCCGCGGCCGTTGCCCCAACTTCAACGTCGACCTTATCGGTCTCAAGCTCGACGACGATATCGCCGATTTTGACCGAGTCGCCGACTTTCACTCGCCACTCGCCGACAGTCGCCTCAACGACAGATTCGCCCAGTTCGGGCACGACAATTTCCGTACTCATGAGTTGGTCACCTCTTGGGGTAGATCGTAGGCTCTGTCGATCAGAGTCGCCTGATGTAAAGCATGCATGCCCATTGAGCCTTCTGCCGGACTGGCGCGGCGTGGTCGGGCGATGAGGCGCAACGGCAGGGAGCCATTAAGAATGTGTTGCAGTCGCTGGTGCATTGAATCCCAGGCGCCGCCGTTGGCCGGCTCTTCCTGGAGCCAGACGACCTCGGCCGCGTTGGGATAAGATTCGATTATCCGGGAAATCGCGTCCGTTTCGAGCGGATAGAGTTGTTCAACGCGAACCAGAGCGATATCGGTGCGTTCGGCGCGGCGAGGATCGCTGACCACGTCGAAGTAGATTTTGCCGCTGCACATGATGATTTGACGCACGGCGGTGCGGTTAGCTGCAGCCAGCACATCGTCGATGACCGGCTGCCATTGGCCCTCGGCCAAATCGCGCAGGGAGGAATAGACTTTCGGGTTGCGCAGAAGGCTCTTGGGCGTCATCACGATGAGCGGCAGCGGATCGGTCATCAACAGGGCCGCCTGCCGGCGTAGCAAATGGTAGTATTGTGCCGCGGTTGTGGCATTGGCGACGCGAATGTTGGTCTCGGCCGCCAGTTGCAGGAATCGCTCCAGCCGGCCGGTTGAATGGTCGGGGCCTTGCCCTTCATAACCATGAGGCAGCAGCAGGACGAGCGACGACTTCAGCTCCCATTTGGCATTGCCGGAGGTTACATACTCGTCAATGATGGCTTGGGCCGTGTTGATGAAGTCGCCGTACTGCGCCTCCCACACGACCAGCCGCTCCGGGGCCTGGATGCTGTAGCCATATTCGAAGCCGATGGTGCCTGCCTCCGAGAGCGGACTGTTACGGACCTCAAAAGACGCTTTGGCTTGCGGGATTTGTTGCAGGGGGACGTGAATCGCGCCGGTTAGCTCATCGCGCAGAACAGCATGGCGGTGACTGAAGGTGCCGCGCTCGACGTCCTCACCGGTCAGGCGGATGGCGTTGCCTTCGGACAGAATCGAGGCGAAAGCCAGCGTCTCGGCCGTTGCCCAGTCCACTGTTGGCGCATCGGGGTCGTTGAAGATATCGTGCCGGCGCTCGAATGTGCGCGCCAGCTTTCGGTTCATCGTGAAGTTCTCCGGCATGTGGAGCAGGCTCTTGTTCAGCTCGATGAGGAACTCGGCGGGCAGATCTGTCCGCGCTTGCCGCGCCGCGCCGCCGGGAGGCGGGGGGAGTTGCGGTTCCAGCGCGGCCGCCGGGCCGGGCGGCAGCGCCTGATAAATCTCATTGAGCTTGTCCAGTTGCTGCTGAAAGAGTTGCTCGCCTTTATCGGAGGCGATTACCCCGCGTTCGACCAGCGTCGAAGACCAAAGCTGTCGTGCCGTTGGGTGTTTGTCGATGACCTCATACATTTGGGGCTGGGTGAAGCGGGGTTCATCCCCTTCGTTGTGTCCATAACGTCGATAACCGATCAGGTCGATCACGAAGTCGGTCTGGAACTTCTGGCGATAGGCGCAAGCGAGGCGAGCTACTTCGACGCAGGCTTCCGGGTCGTCGGCGTTGACGTGGACGATAGGCACCTTGAACCCCTTGGCCAGGTCGCTGGCATAGAGCGTGCTCCGACCCTCCCACTGCGAAGTTGTGAAGCCAACCTGATTATTGGCGATGATGTGGATCGTGCCGCCGATACGATAGCCTCGTAGCCGTTGGAGGTTGAGCGTCTCGGCCACGATTCCCTGACCGGGGAAAGCCGCGTCGCCATGGATGAGAACCGGCAGGATGACATGGGTGTCGAAGAACGGCCGCCCTGAGCGTTCGACGTGGGTTCCCGCCGCGCGCGCCATCCCGGCAATGACCGGATTGACATGTTCCAGATGGCTGGGATTGGGGGCCATGGTCACAACCAGATCGATGGGGTTGCTGCCCGCCAGCGAACGACTGGCACCGGCGTGGTACTTCACATCGCCCGTCCAGCCCAGATATTCGCGGCTTGGGTGTCCATCGGTGCCGGTGTCGCGAAACTCCTGCAGGATCTCGGCATACGATTTGTTGAGGATATGGGCCAGGACGTTGAGGCGGCCGCGATGGGCCATGCCGACGAAGATGGTATAGATGCCGGCTTCGGCCGATTCGTTGAGCATAATGTCGAGCATCGGCACCATCATATCCAGCCCCTCGACCGAGAAGCGGGTCTTGCCGGGGAAGATGCGATGCAGAAAATGCTCAAAAGCCTCGACCTTGGTCAGTTGCTCCAGCAAGCGCACCGGATCCAGCGGGTCGTTCGGCGGCCGAAAGCGACGAGTCTCGGCCGCTTCACGTAGCCAGGCGCGTTCTTCCGGCAGGCGCATATGGTCGTAATCGTAGCCGATTGAGGATGAATAGATGTCGTTCAATCGCCGGATTGCTTCACGAGCATTGGCCGCGCCCGTCGCCGGTGGGCCGCCTATAATGGATGCGGGCAAGGCAGCTAAATCGGCGTCGTCGATGCCGTGGGCATTGGGATGAAGCCCGGGGTCTCCCGGCGGGTTGGACATACCAAGTGGGTCGATCCTGGCCGCCAAATGACCGTATTCGCGGATAGTCGTGGCCAGATTGACCGCTCCCATTACCTTGTCTGCTTCGGGTGTATTCGCCTGGATGGCGGCGACGTGCCCATTCGTGATATCAGGTGGCTGCCATTTTTCAAATGCGGCGCGGGTGGCGGGGTCGACGCTTTGGGGGTCTCGCCGATACCGATCGTAAAGCTCGAGGATATAGCCCGCATTGGGGCCGTGAAACTCATGCCATAAGTCCATGGGGGAGATATTAACAGGTTTTGCGAGGAGGATCACCCAATAGGCGGGGTAATAGCTTTCAACAAAAAAGCCACCTGTGACGGTGGCTTAAACGAGCAGATGTTCAGGGTCATAAGTTTATGCTAAGCGGTGCTTACGCCAACCCAAAAGTGATGGGGCAACACCGCGCGCGTCCGTTGAACCTTGACCAGCCCGACCTTTAGCTCTTCCTCAGTAAATGTGGTTGTGTTGACCAGGCATAGATCAGGCGTTGCGCCATATTTCTGCCGGTAATAGTCAACGGCACGTTCCACTTTTTCGTCCAGGGTCCGGCGCGCATCCGCATCGAGCCAAAGCATTCCGGTTTTCATGATGCACCTCTCTCTACAAAATAGCTGTCCCTTATTCCTAAAAGGGGATGTTCATATCCGGGTCATCGTTGTTTGATACTCCTTGCGTGGAAAAAGCGACCCCTTCTTCATGCAAGGTAAACGCCCGTTGAGTTGTTGATTTCTTGCCGGTCTTCACTCGTGGGCGATAAGTAAATGGCTGCGCCAAAAGGGCAGGCCGGTCAGCCCTGGCCATTTGAGTCAGCACAAGGTGGAGATCATAATCGCCGATATAGGCCGCCTGAAAATAGGTGACATCCTCGCCGATGACGGCCAGGAAGTCGCCCTCACCATGGAGTAGGGGGGCCTGTTCGAGAGGAGCGCCGGCTACTCGACGGGCGACGAGTGGGTTGCTCACGCGGCCGATCAATCGCATCGAGAGGCTGGCCTTGAGCGTTGAATCCAGGAGCGTTGATTCCGCTCGATCGGTAGCCATGACCAGATGGATACCGGCTTGCGCTCCATATTGCAGGAGCTGATAGAGGGACTTTCGGGCGCTTGGTTCTGCTTCTTCGAGATAGGTGACGATATGATCCAGCAGGACCACGATGCGAGGCAACTGCAAACGCTCTCGCCGACGATAGGCCGCCTCTTCGGCCAGGAAATGGATCAGTGCCGAACATTCGTTGATGCCGAATGATGGGTCGGCCATCATATGAGGCAAGTAACCCAATGGGAGCAATGGGGAATCCGTCACGGTCACCCGGCCATTGTCGGATAATTTTGGGTTCAGGATTTGCAATTGCAGATGTGATTGCCGACTGGTCAGGGCAAGGCCGACGCCAATCGCCCTAAGGAGCGAGGTTTTACCCGCCCCGGGATCGCCGGCGATCAGGATGTGACCCAATCGGCCGCCGTCAAATTTCAGCCAGATAGGGGTGCATTCCTCGGTTAGGCCGACAGGAATGGCCGATCGCGGCACGGGCGCCAGAGAGCCGAGGAGCTTCAGCAGAGGGACGGGGGGATCATCAGGGCGTCCTACTTCCAGCCGCCAATCGTCGCCGGCATGGGTGATCTTCACGTTGCCCACGCCAAGCGCGGACTGAAGATCGCTCTTCAAGCCCATGATTCGTTCCAGCCCGGCGGCAATTTGTGTTTGCAGATCAAAACTGACGATACGCGAGCGCACTGTGCCACCGGTTATTGTCGCCGGGACCTGATGATGGCTCAGAACCCGGTTAATTTGCTGGGCCTGTACATCGAGTTGATGGCGCAATCTGGTTTCCGAGGATGGTTCAGTTTCCATTACCATTTCTTGTTTCTACTGTTGAGAACAATTGTTCTAATTAAATACCAAAAAAAGGGTGGCCTCGCGAGGCCACCCCGGAAACTATCGTCATTCGATTAAGGTGCCTGCCGCAAGACCATTAACACACGGCCTTGAATTTGAACCTCAGCAGGATCGACGTAGATAGGCTCCATCGTCGGGTTTGCCGGCTGGAGACGAATGCGATTTCCTTCGTAGTAGTAATGTTTTAGGGTCGTTGTATCGTTGCGAAGCCAGACGGCCACCATCTCGCCGTTACGCGCCTCATATTGCGGCCGCATGATGACGATGTCGCCATCGTTGACCATGGCGTCGATCATCGAGTCGCCGCGAACGCGCAGGGCGAATAGATCCTCGGTTTTCCCCGCCAGCATGGAGCGGCTTAGCTCGACCGCGTCTTCTTCGTCATAGGTGTTGAAGCTGTCGTTGCCGGTCGTCACCGGTTTACCGGCGACGATGTCACCGACCAGGGGAATCTTGATCAGCCGGTCGACAGCGTTGCGGATGGTGGCAGCGGCGTTGCCGGCGACGTTATTGATGGCCTGGGCGATGCTGTCGGCCTTTTCCGTTAGGCGTAGTCCTCGGGAGACATCAGGGTCCCGGTCGAGATAACCTTTCTCTTCCAGTCTGCTCAGATTATAATTAACCACCGAAGTGGAATTGATCCCTACGGCCTTGCCGATCTCTCGAATGGTGGGCGGGCGGCCGTTTTCATCCAGATAACCGCGCGTGAACTGGAGGATATTTTGTTGCCGTTTGGACAATGGTTTCTCGGTCATGCGTTAAGCTCCTGATCTGAACCGGTAACGGCACCCTATGCAACACAAGGAAACCGCTCATTTGTTCTGAGTATAACACGAACACATGTTCGCTGTCAATAGCTGGGAGTATTTGTTATGAGATTCAAGGACTTTAGTTTTCCGTCCCGACGTTCACCGCTCACCGCCCGAAATGGGATGGCGGCAACCAGTCAGCCGCTGGCCGCGCAAGCCGGCCTGAACGTCTTGCGAGCGGGAGGGAATGCCATCGATGCGGCCGTGGCCACGGTGGCGACATTGTGTGTGGTGGAACCATGCTCGACCGGCGTCGGTGGAGATGCTTTCGCGTTGATCTGGTCGGCCGATGAGCAGCGATTATATGGTATCAACGCCAGTGGGCCTGCGCCGATGGGGCTGACGGCCGATCTGGTGCGTAGTCGCGGTCACGTCACATTCCCGACGAGAGGCGGGCTTCCGGTGACGGTGCCGGGGGCCGTTCGGGGATGGCAATTGGCGCTGGAGCGGTTCGGCACGATGGGGCTGGATACGCTGCTGACCCAGCCCATCGAATATGCGCGCGATGGCTACCCCGTTAGTATGATGATCGCTCAGGCGTGGCGAAACTCAACAGAGCTATTGAGCCGGTTGCCCGACTCACAGCGGGTGTGGCTGCCTGCGGGTCGGGCGCCGCAAATGACGGAACTTTTCCGTAACCCGGAATTCGCCGCCACACTGCAGAAGCTGGCTGAAAATGGCTATGATGCGCTTTATGTCGGAGACATTGCCGCGCAAATCGCCGCAGCCGTGCGCGCCGATGGCGGTGTGATGACCGAGGAAGACCTGGCCGGCTATCGGGCCGAATGGGTGGAGCCGATCGCCATCGAATATCGTGACGGTTATTCATTTCACGAGATTCCGCCGAACGGACAGGGTCTGGCGGCGCTGTTGGCTCTCAATATTGCCCGTGGCTTTGACTTGCGAACTATGACCTATGGCTCGGCCGATTATTATCATGTGTTGATCGAGTCGATGAAGCTGGGATTTGCCGATGCCCACTCCTACATCGCTGACCCACGACAAGCTCCTGTGCCGGTGGATGCCCTGTTGAGCCAACGTTACACACGCGATCGTCGGGCGCTAATCAATGGCTCCACGGCGTTGTGGCCCGAACCGGGACAGCCCGAGGTTCATGGGGATACTGTTTATCTCACTGTCGCCGATGCCGCCGGCAATATGGTCAGCTGGATCCAGAGCCTATACATGGGTTTCGGCAGCGGGATCACCGCCGGGCGAACGGGTATCCAGTTGCAGAACAGAGGGGCCAACTTCAGCCTGACACGAGGTCATCCTAATGAGGCTGCGCCGGGCAAACGGCCGTATCATACGATTATTCCCGGTTTCATCACCCATGAGGGGCGGCCGTGGGCGAGCTTCGGCGTAATGGGCGGCTTCATGCAGCCGCAAGGGCACTTGCAGGTGGGTGCGAATCTGGTGGAATTCGGCATGGATCCGCAAGCGGCGCTGGATGCGCCCCGGTTCAACTGGCTGCAAGGGAGGGAGGTTGCGCTGGAGCCGGGCATCGGTGATGACGTGCGTGCCGAGCTGGCTCGGCGCGGCCACGTGTTGCGGCCGAAAGGGGAGCCGTTACATTATGGCGGCGGACAGATCATTCTGCGGGATGCGGAGACAGGTGTGCTGGTCGGCGGCAGCGAGCCACGGAACGACGGAGCGGCCGCGGGATGGTGAACGAAGAATTACGAGTGCGGAATTAAAACGAAAGCGACCGGCTGGAGATCATGGTCATCTGCCTCTTGCCCCGTGATAGGGGTCGGCTATAATTAGAGGCTGATTCTGGAGAGGTCGCATAGTCTGGCCTAGTGCGCACGATTGGAAATCGTGTA
>DAOMSB010000027.1:0-31991 GCA_035446145.1 Promineifilum sp. (SeqCode)
CGGCGTCGTACTTTTGCTCCGAACTAAACAACTCAGCGCCACAACCGACGCAGGTATAAACGCCGGTTTCTTCATTGCGGTAGAGCGCGCCGGTGAACGGCCGCTCCGTTCCTTTCTCACGCGTGACGCGATACTGCTCCGGCGTCAGTTGTGCCCGCCATTCGGCGTCCGACTTTTGTACCTTGTAACTCATATCTCGCTCCTGAATTGAACTCCCCTGATCATATGAAGTTCACGTTGGAGAATCATTAGATCGGACACGGCTGTAATCTCTCTGTCATAATTCATGGTGCCCCCTGGGTCATTCCAGCGTCAACGTGCCCCAGCTTGTGGGGTCGCCGAAACGCCGGCCAGGAGCGCTGGACTTCATCAACTCCTGGACGGCCGTGCCCGGGCGGTCGTTGTCATTCACGTTGACGGCAAGGCCAATGACCAGCCCGGCAGAGGGTGAGATGTTGAGGTCGCGCCAGGGGATAGCCGCTTCCAGCAGATAGCCTGTTTCGCTCGGCGTGGCGGCTACCATAATGCTATGGGGGCCGGGCGCGTCGAGCATCGAGCCGCCTGATGTCCCCTGGAAGCGAAAAGCCGAAGGCGGGACGTTGTTGAAATCGCCCGGCGAGAGCGCGATCTGGAAATCATCGGGGCTGAGCGACGGGCCAAAGTCGCCGGCACGGTCGGCGTCAATCTGTAGCTCGATGCTGTCGCCGCGAAAGGTCTGATTGCCGAGCTGGTTCTGGGCGTGGATGTCGTCGGCGACGTTGACCATCAGGTAGAGGGCGGTGTCATCCCAGGCCATTTGCCATGAGGCGGCCAGATCGTCGCTGCCGTCCCAGGAATCGCCGGTGAAAACAATGTGGGGCGAGGAAAAGACCGGCAGACCAACCCATTCGGCCGCGCTGCCGTCGATGATGATAGGCGTGGTCGCTCGCAGCGCGACGGCATCCAGCCCGGCCGACGTCTGCGGTGGGGTCGCAAGCTCCGCCGGTAACGTCACCGTGGGGGCAATGGATGGGTTTCCCGAAGAGATATCAGTTGCGGCTGTGGTCGTTTCCATACCGGTTGGCGTGGCTGTCTCTTCGCCCGGCAGAATTAGACCTGGCTCCGACGTGGTGCGTTGTTGCAGGATGAAATAGCCGATCGTGCACGCGCCAAGCAAAAGAAAGATCGCCGCGGCCAGCGCCATCACATAGATTGCCCGTCGCGGCCGTGGTTGTTCAGGCTCCATGCCCTGCCATGCTTGATCCCAATCCGGCTTCGTATCGTTCATCATGCCGGAAAGGTAGCGTTTTTCACGGCAGGCGGCAAGCGCCATCGTGGTTTCCCGGAGTGGCCGGCAATGGGCTATGGGCAATGGGGTTCTGTAAATTGTCGGAGATGCATCAATTTGGAGTGCCCTATCGGTTTGCATATAATGATTCACAATGAGTTCGCCGCCATTACCCGGCACCCCTTCGCCGACCATATCGTCTCGCAAGGGCGGCGTTAACGACATCTTGGCCCGCAACCGCATAATGGTGACCCTTCCGGCTCTCGGCAACAGAGGAGATCGTTGAGATAGACCCTATGAACCCCAAAATTGAACAACTTCGACAGCTAAAACAGCAAGCCTATCAGGGTGGCGGCGCGGACAAGATGGCGGCGCGCAAGGAGAAAGGCAAGCTCTCGGCGCGCGAGCGAATCGAGGTCTTGCTGGATAAAGGTTCATTCCGTGAGATCGACTCGCTGGTCGTCCACCGCGAGACCAACTTCGGCATGGACAAGAAAAAGATCCCCGGCGATAGCGTCGTCACCGGCTGGGGAACAATCGACGGGCGACTTGTTTTCGTGTTCAGCCAGGATTTCACGGTGTTCGGGGGCAGTCTCAGCGGCGTCCATGCCGAGAAGATCTGCAAGGTCATGGATATGGCCATGCGCAATGGCGCACCGATGATTGGCATCAACGATTCGGGCGGGGCGCGCATCCAGGAAGGCGTGGTCAGCCTGGCCGGGTATGCCGACGTGTTTCTGCGCAATACTCTTGCTTCGGGCGTTATCCCCCAGATCAGCGTCATCATGGGGCCGTGCGCGGGCGGGGCGGTCTATTCACCGGCGTTGACCGATTTCATCTTCATGGTGAAGGACAGCAGCCATATGTTTATCACCGGCCCCGATGTG
The DNA here is from genome assembly GCA_035446145.1 of Promineifilum sp. (SeqCode). Taxonomy (GTDB): domain Bacteria; phylum Chloroflexota; class Anaerolineae; order Promineifilales; family Promineifilaceae; genus Promineifilum. The sequence goes on from DAOMSB010000027.1 coordinate 2,155, forward strand.
GTTAAGGCGGTGACCGGTGAGGATGTCACGTTTGAGGAGCTTGGCGGGGCGATGACCCACAACAAGATCAGCGGCGTGGCCCACATGGCGGCCGAATCCGAGGAAGATTGCCTGTTCCTGGTTCGGGAGATGATGAGCTACTTGCCCTCGAACAATATGGAAGACGCGCCGTTCAAAGCCGCTACCGATGACACCTTGCGCGCCGAGGAAAAGCTCAACACGATCGTGCCCGATAGCCCGAACAAGCCTTATGATATTCGCGACGCGATTAATCTGATCGTCGATGATGGCCGCTTTTATGAGATTCAGGAGCATTACGCCCAGAATATCGTCGTGGGCTTCGCGCGATTGGGCGGTTTCAGCGTCGGCATCGTTGCCAACCAGCCGATGGTGCTGGCCGGGGTCCTCGATATTGACGCCAGCGAGAAAGCGGCGCGGTTCGTTCGCTTCTGTGACTGTTTCAACATTCCGCTTATTGTCTTTGAGGATGTGCCCGGCTTCCTGCCCGGGATCGATCAGGAGCATGGCGGCATCATCCGCCACGGGGCCAAATTGCTCTATGCTTTTTGCGAGGCAACGGTGCCCAAATTGACGGTCATCACCCGCAAGGCGTATGGCGGTGCCTACTGCGTCATGAACAGCAAGCATATCCGCTCCGATTTCAACGTCGCCTGGCCGGAGGCCGAAATCGCCGTCATGGGGCCGGAAGGGGCGGTCAATATCATCTATCGGCGCGAAATCAGCGAAGCGGAGCAGCCGGATGCCCGCCGGGTCGAACTGGTGGATGAATACCGCGACCATTTGGCGAACCCCTATATCGCCGCCCAGCGCGGTTATATCGACGATGTGATCGAGCCGAGCGAGACTCGACCACGGCTCATCAACGCGCTCAATATGCTGCAAAACAAGCGGGATCAGAACCCGCCCAAGAAGCACGGCAACATGCCGCTATAGGAGGGCCGGAGCGCGATGGAACGAACAGACGGACTCCTGGTTAAGAAATTCGATAAATTGCTGATCGCCAACCGCGGAGAGATCGCCATGCGTATCCTGCGTGCGGCGCGCGAGCTGGGCATTGCGACGGTAGCAGTCTATTCCGACGCCGACCGTGACGCCCCCCACGTTCGCTTTGCCGACGAGGCGTATCATATTGGCCCGCCGGCAGCCAGAGAAAGCTACCTGGTGGTCGAGAAGCTGCTCGATGTGGCCCGACGTTCTGGTGCGGAGGCCATTCATCCCGGCTACGGCTTTCTGGCCGAGCGCGAGACGTTTGCCCAGGCTTGTGTGGATGCGGGCATCGTTTTCATTGGCCCACCGGCGCGGGCGATCGGCATCATGGGCGACAAGCTCATGGCTCGGCAGACGGTCATCGCTGCCGGAGTGCCCGTGGTGCCCGGTACGCTGCCGGGTCAGACGGACGAAGAGATGACGGCCGCGGCGCTGCGCATGGGCTTCCCGGTGCTGGTGAAGGCGGCGGCCGGCGGTGGCGGCAAGGGGATGCGTCCGGTTCATCGCGCGGAGGATCTGGCTGATGCGTTTGCCGGGGCGCGACGCGAGGCGAAGGCCGCCTTCGGCGACGACACGGTCTATATCGAGAAGATGATCACCGAGGCGCGTCATATCGAAATCCAGCTTCTGGCCGATAGCCACGGCAACACGCTCTATCTGGGTGAACGCGAATGCTCGCTCCAGCGCCGCCATCAGAAGCTCATCGAAGAAGCGCCATCTTTTATCGTCGATGCCGATTTGCGTCGGCGCATGGGCGAAGTCGCTGTAGCCGCAGCCAAAGCCGTCGATTATGTCAACGCAGGTACGATCGAATTCCTGGTCGATAAAGAGAAAAACTTCTATTTTCTGGAGATGAACACGCGCGTACAGGTGGAGCATCCGGTGACGGAGCTTGTCACCGGTATCGACATCGTCCAGGAGCAACTGCGTATCGCGCGCGGCCGCCGGTTGCGGATTCGCCAGGAGGATGTGCGCATCAAAGGCTGGGCCATCGAATGTCGCATCAACGCCGAAGACCCCTACAACAACTATTTGCCGTCCACCGGGACGATTACGGCGTCGCACCTGCCCACCGGCCCCGGCGTGCGTGTGGACACCGGTGTCTATGTCGGCAATGCGATTTCCCCTTACTATGATTCGATGATTAGCAAGCTCATCTGCTATGGCGAGACTCGCGGCGAGGCGGTTTTGCGGATGCGGCGGGCGCTGGAGGAATACCGGGTTCTGGGCGTCAAGACCAATATTCCATTCCATCAACATATGATGGACAGCCACCGCTTTCTCTCCGGCCAGTTCGACACCAATTTTGTTGAGGAGCGGTTCAGCATGGATGATCGCGAGGCGCCCCGCGCTCTGGAGGCGGCGCTCCTGGCGACGCTGGCGACGCACGAACAGTATCAGCGCGCGGCGCAGATTGTCGCCCCCGGTGATCGCGACACCAGCAACTGGAAATGGTATAGCCGCTGGGAACGGTTGCATCGCTAGGCAGAGGAGAAGGGCATTATGAAATATATCGCGACCGTTAAGGATAAAGAGTACACGATTGAGATCGATCCTGATCGGGGCATCCTCATTGATGATGTGCCCACCGAGATCGATTTCCGCCGCCTGCCTTCGGGAGGCGTGTCGTCGCTTCTCATGAATCATCGTTCTATCTCGGCTGTTATCGAGGAAGTGGGCGACTATTGGGACGTCCTCATCGAAGGCGAGCTTTACGCCGTCAAGGTGCAAGACGAGCGTGCCTATCGTTTGGAGCATATGCGCGCTACGACTGTCAGCATGAGTGGCGACGCAACTGTGTTCTCGCCGATGCCGGGCATTATCATCGCCGTGCCGGTCTCTGTCGGCGACAGGGTGCATCATGGCGATAAAGTCGTCATTCTGGAGTCGATGAAAATGGAGAACGAGCTGCGCGCGCCGCGTGACGGTGTGGTCAGCCAAATCCTCGTGTCCCCCGGCGCGAGTGTGGAAAAGGATCAGCCGCTTGTGGTCATTACCCAGCCGGACGATGATGCGCTCCTCCAGACCAGTGAGGCTGAAGCTGAATGAGTTCTGTCGTGGATGATGGCGATATCCTGTCGCTCACCCCGTTACCTCAATCTGCGGCAGGAGAAGATCGACATTTGGAGGTGGAGGTCAAGTTCATGCTGCGGGATTTGGCCCCCATCAGGGGGCGGCTGGTTGATATGGGGGCAGAGATCATCGCGCCACGCGTATTCGAGCGCAACGTGCGCTTTGATACGGCCGATGAGGCGCTCCTGGCTCGACAGCAATTATTGCGCTTGCGACAGGACACGCGCGTTCGCCTGACGTTCAAAGGCCCGGCGGCCGAGGACGTGGCGAGCGAGGCCAAAGTGCGCGAGGAGATTGAGCTGGAAGTCGGTCACTTCGATCGGATGTCGGCCGTTCTCCAGCGTCTGGGTTTTCTCCCGATCCAGGTCTACGAGAAATATCGCGAGACCTATCAATGGCGCGGCGTGGAAATTGTGCTGGATGAAATGCCGTTTGGCGATTTTATCGAGCTGGAAGGGGTGGAGGCCGATCTGCGGCCGGCGGCCGAGGCGTTAGGGCTGGATTGGTCGCGGAGAATTTTGGCCAACTACCTGGCTCTGATGGAACTCTGCCGCCGGTCATTTAACCTGCCGTTTTCCGATTTAACCTTCGAGAACTTCGCTGGCTTATCCGTTGACATGGGCGAGCTGTTGCCGATAAGCGCTTTATAGGAAGTAGAAGCATGATCAATGACGAGAGACCCGATCTCAGCGATATTCCCGCGGATGTGGTGGCCTATATTGAGGCGCTGGAAGCTCGGCTGCAGGAGAGAGGCGAAGGCACTCGCCCCAATCGACCGGCGGCGCTGCCGGATGAGCTGCCGACGACGAAGGTCATCCTCACGATCAGTCGTGACGGGATAATCAAGCGCACGCCCCGCCATCTCTACGGTCGTCAGCGTCGTGGCGGCATGGGTATTTTTGATTTGGACGTGCCGGCCGGCGATTCTCCCGCACAGCTGGCCCATGCCGACGCCGAGGACACGCTCATATTGCTCACCGATGACGGGCGTGCTTTTCGACTTCCACTGTCGTCGATCTCCGAATCCCCTGTCCGCGCCAGAGGCCAGGCGCTGCGCGATCTGCTCCCGCTGCGGCCGAACGAACGTATTGTAGGCTCCTTGCCCGAAGGGGGTGGCCAATATGTTATTTTGCTGAGCAAGCGCGGCTGGGTGCGGCGTGTTCAGGCCGTCTATCTGGGAAAAAACCTCATCCCCGGCACTACGTTTCACGATCTGAAGGAAGGCGGCCCCCTGGTTGCTGCTTGCTGGTCGGCCGGTGCGGGCGATCTGTTTTTAGCCTCCAGAGAAGGGAAGGGAATTCGTTTTATGGAACGACAGGTGCCTGTCCGTGGCTGCCTCGGAATACGGCTCGATCCGACAGACGAAGCGGTGGCCGTGGCGGCCGTCGGCCCTGAGGATGGCGTGTTCCTGCTGGGCGAGGACGGCCAGGGCACGGTTCGGCTGATGAGAGGATTCTCGGCCAATAAAGCGCCGGGCGCGGGCGGCAAAGTCGCCATGAAGAGCGACCGCGTGGTGGGCGCGGCCCGTGTTGGCGTGGATGATGAGTTATTTGTCATTTCCCGGCTGGGGAAACTGATTCGTTTCGCGGCCGAGGAAATTCCGTTCAAGGAAGGGGTTGTTCAGGGAGTGGCCTGCATGTCCCTTCGCGCAGACGAAGCGGTGGCGATCGCTGTCGCCCCGCGAGATTGATACGCTTGCGAGCGCGTTCTTGTCCCTTTAATAGCAACTTCGGTTGCGCTCTTCAGCAGGAGAAAACCTATGATGTTGGATAAAGCCGAAAAGTTAAGCGACGAGCTTGTCCGGTTGCGGCGGACGATCCACGCCAACCCGGAGTTGAGCTTTCAGGAATTTCAAACGGCCGCGCTGGTGACCGATACGTTGTCGGAGATAGGCGGCTATACGATTCATACTCAGGTAGGCAAGACAGGTGTCATGGCCGAGTTGGGTGATTCCGGCCCGATCATCGCCATTCGCGCCGATATGGACGCCCTCCCGATCATCGAGGCCAATGATGTTCCTTATGCGTCGAAGAACCCCGGCGTTATGCATGCTTGCGGCCACGACGCGCACACGGCGATTCTGCTGGGCGTCGCCCATTTATTGCGCCAAAGTTACGCTGAGGAGCAGTGGCAGGGTCGCGTTCGGCTCCTTTTCCAGCCATCGGAGGAAGCGTCCGATGAGAATAATATCAGTGGCGCGACGGCGATGATCATGGATAAGGCGCTTGAAGGCGTCGATGCGGTGATCGCTTTACATGTGATTTCGGACAGGCCGTCCGGGGAGTTCATGTTCCAGGATGGCCCTAGCCTGGCCGCCGTCGACTCGTTCGACGCCTGGGTCTATGGCGACGGCGCACACGGGGCATATCCCCATGCAGGCAGCGATCCGATCTTTATGCTGGCCCCCATACTGACCGCGATCTACGCCATCCCTTCGCGGCGTATCAATCCATTGTATCCAGCCGTCATTAGTATCGGCCAGATTACCGGCGGAGCGACGACCAATGTGATTCCGAATGAAGTGATGCTGCGGGGGACGATGCGCTCCATGCTGCCGGAGGTTCGCCAGCAGTTGTGGCACGAGCTGGAGGCTGCCTTGCGGATGAGCGAGTCGATGGGTGGTGGCTACAAGCTCAATATCGCCAAAGGATACCCGGCCATGGTCAACGATCCCGGAGCCAATGACTGGATGCGGGATGTGACGCGCGAATTGTTGGGCGATGGCGCGGTTGTGCCTTCCCAGTTTGGTATGGGGGGCGAGGATTTTGCCTATATGACGCAAAAAGCGAAAGGGGCGATGTTCATGCTGGGCGCAGCCACACCTGACGGCCAGGCTCGCCATCATCATACCTCCATATTTGATATCGATGAAAGGGTACTGGCTCCCGGCGCGGCCGTGTTGGCGGAGACTGCCCGGCGCTTCGTCACGGGAGCTTTATAGGTCATTTTCTTTGTCGGGGTCTTGTTGCGGCGGAATTTTCGGGCAAATTCCGGCGGATTATGACAATAAAGAACTTGCGTTCTATAGATATCTATTTTGTGATTATGTATACTGTTAAGACTGAGTGGATCATTGGAGCGTGATGGTTGGTATGATTATGATCCGCCGGATGTCGTCCAGTAGTCTCGAGGCCATCATCTCCATACAGAGCGAACAGGTACATACTCAGGAGGTATCAAATGAATCCGCAGTTGTCAGCAGAAAGCGCAAACAAAGTTGTTGGACGCCGTGCGTTCGTTCGCCCGTTGTCGTTGACGCTGGGTCTTGCCGTCGTGGCCGCGGTGATCTTTGCCTGGGCCGCCCCGGCACGTTCCAGCACCATCCCCACCATCAGCATTTCCAGCGTTGTCACAGATCAGACCGTCACGGTGCAGGCCAATAATTTCCCCGCAAATCAGAACTTTGTCGTCACGATGGGGCCGATGGGCACGCAGGGCGTTAACGGCACTGTGGTAGCCTCGATCAACTCCGGCGTGGGCGGATCGTTCAGCGCGACGTACAACATCCCCGACGGGCTGAAGGGTTCGGAGCGCGTTGCTGTTCGCTTGCAAACAGGCCATACCTATCCCTATTATGCCTACAACTGGTTCTGGAATAATCTGGCCGGTGTCCCGGGCGGAAACCCTGGAAGCGTAGCCGTCCCCACGTTCTCGATCGTCAGTGTGGAGCAGGGCAAGACCGTGACTATCGAAACCAAAGACTTTCCCTCCAATCAGGCATTCACTATCACAATGGGGCCGATGGGCACACAGGGCGTTAACGGCGCGGTAGTCGGCACGCTGAACTCCGGCGTCGGTGGCGTGTTGAAAGCGACGTTCAATATCCCCGCCCAATTAGCGACTGCCTACCAGATCGCGATTCGCGCCCAGACAGCCCACGCGGCGCCGTTCTTCGCCTACAACTGGTTCTATAATAATACCGTTAACGCGGGCGCCGGCGGCGGCACCGTGACACCTCCGCCTTCCGGACCCGTCTACACGGGTACTCCAACGTTCACCGTCTGCGCGGTGGCTCGGGATACAACGGTTACCGTCAAGACCAAGGATTTCCCGCCGAATCAGGCATTCACGGTGACGATGGGCGCCTACGGCACGCAGGGCATCGGCGGCTATCAGGTGGGCACGCTTAATTCCGGCACCGGCGGCGCGCTGACGCTAACGTTCAATGTCCCGCCGCAACTGGCCGGCTCGGGCCGGATCGCCATTCGCATGCAGACAGCCCATGCCTATCCATTCTATGCCTATAACTGGTTCTTCAACAACACGGCAACTGTTTGCTAAGCCACATTGCGATTACTCATTGATAGAGAAAAGGCTCTCCCCACAAAGGGGAGGCCTTTTTTATTGTCGGGGTATTGAGGCGTTCCGTGGATTGGCCTGGAGATTCCATTCGTGATAGAAACAAGGGGTTATGCGTCCTGGGAGTAAATCGTGTTAAGCGGACTAATCAAGTCGATGCGGCCGCGACAGTGGTCGAAGAATGCCTTTGTCTTTGTGGCGCTGCTGTTCGATCGAAAATTGTTTGATCCGGTCAGCGTGGCGGCTGTTCTGGGTGCGTTCATCTTGCTATGCCTGATGTCCTCCGCGGTCTACCTGATGAACGATCTGGCCGACATCGAGAGCGATCGGCAGCACCCCACGAAGAAGGACCGCCCACTTCCTTCGGGTCGGCTCAATCCGCGCGTGGCCATGGTTGCCTCTTTCCTGCTGGCGGCCGTCAGCCTGGTGGCGGGCTATTTTCTCTCATACAAGCTGGCGATCCTCCTGTTGCTTTACCTGATTTCGCAAATTGCCTACACCTTCAAGCTCAAGCACGTCGTCCTGCTCGATGTGCTGACCATTGCATCAGGGTTTATTTTGCGTATTGCTGCCGGTGTCGCTGTAATTGACGTAGAGCGCTTTTCGCCCTGGCTATATGTCTTCGGCGGGTTTCTCGCCCTCTTTATGGCTTTGGGCAAGCGGCGGGCCGAACTCACGCTGCTGGGCGGTGGGGCTGGAAGCCACCGCGCTATTCTCGATGATTATAGCCTGGACCTGATCGATCGATTGCAGAGTATCGTTACCACCAGCGCTATTGTGGCCTATAGTCTCTATACATTTTTGGCCGAGGGATTGCCGGAAAACCACGCGATGATGCTGACGATCCCGTTTGTGCTCTACGCCATATTTCGCTATCTCTATTTGATTCACGTGCGGAGCGAGGGTGGCGCGCCGGAAGAAATTTTGCTGCGCGACAAGCCGTTGCAGATAACCCTCGTTCTTTATGGGATCATGGTCATCGTCGCGCTCTATCTGATCAAGTAGCATCGATGTTTACGGCAACAGCACCGGGGAAAGTCATCCTGTTTGGCGAGCATGCGGTCGTTTATGGTCATCCTGCTTTGGCCGCGCCCGTTGTTCAGTTGCGGGCGCGGGCGACAGTTGAGGAAACCGGCCGCTCCGATGTCGCCCTCATCGCGCCCGATCTGAATCGCTCCGCTCTTTTGTCGAAGGTTCACGCCCATAACCCGCTGGCGGCCGTTGTCCGTGTGGTCGAACAGTATTGCAACTGCTCATTGTCCGATGGCTATTCTCTGAGCGTCACCAGCGCCATCCCCATCGCCAGTGGACTGGGTAGCGGTGCGGCGATTTCGGTGGCGGTCATACGCGCCCTGGCGCAATATATGGGCCGAGAGGACGCGATCTCGCGCGAGGAGGTCTCGCGGCTGGCCTATGAAGTCGAGCGGCTTCATCATGGCACGCCAAGCGGCGTAGACAACACGGTGATTGCCTTTGAGCGGCCGGTTTACTTCGTTCGACGCGAGCCGGAGCCGCTGATTGAAACCTTTGTCACAGCCCAGCCGCTTCGCCTCGTCATCGGAGATACCGGCATTCGTAGCGCCACCAAAGATGTCGTCGGCGATGTGAGGCGTCAATGGTCGGCCGACGCCGAGCGCTTTGAGACGATCTTCGATGCGTGCGGACGCATTGCCGTGGCCGGTCGGGAAGCGCTTGCCGCGGGGGATTTGCCGACTGTCGGCGCGCTCATGAACGAGAATCATGAATGGTTGGCGCGCATGACCGTGTCGTCCGATGCTCTGGATCATCTCGTGGCTGCGGCGCGCGGGGCAGGCGCGCTGGGAGCGAAGCTGAGTGGCGCGGGGCGCGGGGGAAACATGATCGCCCTGGTCACGGCCGAAACGGAAGCGGTCGTCGCCGAGCAGTTGCTGGCCGCCGGCGCGGCGCGCATATTCACCAGCGATGTGGGTTAGAGAGAGTGGGGGAAGTGGGTTGGTTTGCCCTTATCGAGTAGAATTGCTAATCGGCAAGCGGACGATCATCCGTCCAAAAACAAAAGCCGGCGATTTACGCCGGCGAGGTTGTTTTGTATAAGAAAATTTTCGGCAACAGGAATCTGCCCGCGCCAATCGGATCGTCGCTCGATTCAGACCTTCGCCATCGTCTTAAGGCAACGGGTGCAGACGTGAAGACGCACGCGACGGCCGCCCTGCACGACAGTAGTCTTCTGGATATTCGGAAGGAATTGCCGCTTTGTCTTGCGCTGCGAGAAACTTACATTGTGGCCGCTCATCGGCCCCTTGCCACATACTTCACATTTCGCCATAATTTCACCTTACCCGACGCCCATGCTGACGGCGTCCAAATCAAAGGCGACCGGTCGGTCGCCACAAGTTTCAACGTTATTAAGAACAATCCTTTATTATAGACGAGAGGCGCGGCTCATGCAAGCGCGTCTCGTCAGGGCAGGAGCAGACGATTTATGCCAGTTCAAGAGGAGTCCAAAGGGAAAATCGACATTTCCTCGGCGACCATCGCGACGATAACCAATCAGGCTGTCAATCAATGTTACGGTGTGGTTGGAATGGCCAACAAGAACCTCGTCAACGGCATCGCGCAGCTCTTGTCGCGCGAAAATCGTCGCGGTGTGGATGTGAAGGTTGACGGAGACAAGATCGTAATCGATGTATATGTGATCGTCCAATACGGCGTGCGAATTCGCGTTGTCGCCGAAAGCATCCAGAACACGGTAAAATTTCACGTCGAAAAGGCGCTGGGCCTTCCTGTGCACGCGGTGAATGTGTATGTGCAGGGGCTACGAATGAGCGACCAACAATAACGGGCGCCTTATCGGAGGAATTGAAGGCTTTGACTACGGCATTAGAAACGATGACAGCACCGGTTACAGCCGGTGGAAAGTGGCTGCATTGCACCGGCCCGCAACTGCGCAAGATGGCTCGCGCCGGGCTGGTATGGCTTGAACGAAATCGCGACCACGTCAATTCGCTCAACGTTTTCCCCGTTCCCGACGGTGACACGGGAACGAACATGTTATTGACGATGCGCTCGGCCTATGCGCGCATCGAAGCCGGCGAAGAAACCCACGTGGGCAAGGTTGCGGGGCAACTGGCGCAGGGCGCGCTCATGGGTGCGCGGGGCAATTCCGGGGTGATCCTGAGCCAGATTTGGCGTGGCCTGGCGGCCGGCCTCAGCAGCGTGGAGACGTTTACCACGGCCGACCTCGCCCAGGCATTCCAAATGGCATCCGATACGGCCTACAAGGGCGTTATGCGCCCGGTGGAGGGTACGATCCTGACCGTAATCCGCGAGGGAGCGGCCGAGGCTGCCGACGCGGCCCGCAAGAGCGAGGACCTGCGCTTCATGCTGGAGCGCATATTGGAGCGCTGCCAGCAGGCGCTGGAGCGGACACCTGATCTGCTGCCCATCCTGCGGCAGGCCGGCGTGGTCGATTCGGGTGGCCAGGGGCTGGTCTATATCCTGGAGGGGATGATGCGTTATGCCCAGGGCGAATTGTCGCTTGATGAGCAAGCCGAAGCGCGAGCTGCTACCGAGAATATCTCAGCTCAAGCGTTGGCTGTGCCTGAGGGCGGCTCACTGGAATTCCCTTATGATGTGCAGTTCATCCTGACGGGGCGCAATCTGAATGTATCGCAGGTACGCGCGCGCATCGACGCGATGGGGGACTCGACGGTCGTCGTTGGTGACAGCTCGACCATCAAGGTCCATATCCACGTGAAGGATCCCGGCGAGCCTTTGAGCTATGGGATCAGCCTGGGTCATGTCAGCGATGTCGTGGTCGAGAACATGCAGGAGCAGATGGAAGCGCTGGTTCATGGCGACCCGACTGCGCCGGTGGAGTCTGTCGTGACGGTGATGCCTGATCAGGTGGCGGTTGTGGCCGTCGCCGCCGGCAGGGGGTTGATCAACGTGTTTCACAGCCTTGGCGCGGCCTATGTGGTCAATGGCGGCCAAACCAATAACCCCAGCACGGAAGAGATTTTTCAGGCTATTGAGAAACTGTCGACCGATAAGGTCGTCATATTACCGAACAACAAGAATATCTTTTTGGCGGCCGAAGCGGCATGTGACCTGAGCGCCAAAGATGTGGCCGTCGTTCATAGCCGCACGATCCCGCAGGGCATTGCCGCCCTGATGGCCCTGCGGCCGGAGCGCGAGGTAGAGACCAACGCCGAGACGATGGAGCAAGCCCTGAAGCTCGTTAAAACGGGGGAGATCACGCGGGCTACACGCACCGTTGAGATTGACGGCGTTGATGTGAAAGAAGGCGAGATTATTGCCTTGGCTGATGGTCGATTGTGTAGCTCGGGACCGGACGAGAGAGCGGTGCTTGATGAGCTGCTCGAACAGCTTGAAGTAGCTGAGGCCGGAATTGTCAGCCTTTATTTTGGGGCTGATATTTCGGTCGGGCAGGCGGCCGAGACGACCGACCATATTCGAGCGCTCTTCCCCGACGTCGAAGTCGAACTTGTCGAGGGTGGTCAGGCGCACTACCACTATATATTGGGTGTCGAGTAAGCCACGGAGATAAGACAAGAAGCGCCGGCCGGTTCGGGAAGAGCAGGCTACGCGCAGGAGTTTGAAAACCATACATATGGACCGAGCACTAAAGAGACTCGAGCGAGTGCTCGAACTTGAGCAACAACAGGGATATCAGAATAAGGCGGTCGTGGGTGGAATCCGCCAATTCGCCGTATTTTGGATTTCCCAGGCACAGGAAGAGGCGACCAGCGAGGCTGACCTGGCTTTGGCCGAGCAGATCTCGCAGGTGTTGATGGATTATAACCAGTTGCCGGGAACGCAGGCGCGGGCCAAGGCCATCGAATCGTTGTTCCAAAACCTGGAGCGCCGTAAGGCGCACAAACCTGTCGCCGAAACCCCATCTGCTGTTCCACCAATAGAGCGACCGAAAGCGAAGCCGCGTGATGAGGGCGTGCCAATAAAAGCCGTCGCGCCGGCCTCTGTGCCAAAGCCACTAGCGTCAACAGAAAAAGAAGAAACGCCGGCAAAAGATGAGGATTACGAAGCGGAACTTGAGGAAGAGGGCTTCGAAGAAGCACAGCCCGAGCCTGAAGAAGAGCATGAAGCCGACATTCCGCATGTAGCTCCTGATCCCAAGGGGCTGAACAAGTCGGTCACCACGATCAAGGGCATCGGACAAAAGTTTGCGGAGAAGTTGAACAGGTTGGGAGCCGGGACAATCCTTGACCTGCTCTATCTGTTTCCTCGTCGTTACGATGATTACACGCTGCTCAAGCCGATCAACAAGTTGCAATATGGCGAACAAGTCACGGTCATTGGCACTATCTGGCAAACCAAGGTTCGACGCTCGCGCACGAATCAGGCCATCATCGAGTCAATCGTCAACGATGGCACCGGCTCTATACAGGTGACATGGTTTAACCAGCCGTGGTTGGCGGACCAACTGCGGGCCGGATTACAGATCGCGTTGAGCGGCAAGATCGACATGTTCCTCGGTCGACTGATGTTTAATTCGCCGGAGTGGGAGCCTGTGGAAATGGAGTCGCTGCGAACCCGACGCATTGTTCCTGTATATCCATTGACCGAGGGACTGACCGCGACCAAAATGCGCGAGCTGATGCAACGCGTCGTGAAGGAGTGGGCGGCTCGCGTGCCCGATCCGTTGCCGGTCGAGATTCGCAAACGTCGCCGTCTCTATTCGTTGCCCCGCGCCATCGAACAGATGCATTTCCCCGATAGTCATGAATCGATGCAGCGTGCCCGGCAGCGTTTGGCCTATGATGAGCTGTTCCAACTGCAACTTGGCGTCCAGCGCCAGCGGCGCGATTGGCAGACTCATAACGGGATGGCGCTATCTATTGAATCCTCGCAGTTCGATACGTTCATGAAGGCGTTGCCGTTTGAGTTAACCGGCGCGCAGCGACGAGTCATTGATGAAATTCGCGCCGATCTGGCCCAAAGCCGGCCCATGAACCGCTTGCTCCAGGGTGATGTGGGTTCGGGCAAGACCGTTGTGGCCGCAGCAGCGATGGTGTCGGCCGCATGGGCCGGAGCGCAATCCGCGTTGATGGCGCCCACCGAAATTCTGGCCGAGCAGCATTACCGTGGCTTACACGCACTGTTGGAGCCGATGGGGTTCAACGTCGCGCTGCTGACCGGCAGCACCCCGGCGTCCGAGAGGCAAGCGATCTACGAAGGGTTGTCTGATGGATCGATCCAGATTGCAATCGGAACCCATGCCCTGATTCAGCCGGTGGTTGCTTTCCATCGGCTCGGCGTTGCCATCATCGACGAGCAGCATCGTTTCGGCGTGGATCAACGTGCCGCGCTGCGCGAGAAAGGCCCCGTAGGTGATGACGGCGCGATTAGCCCCCACTTGCTGGTGATGTCGGCCACGCCCATTCCACGAACGCTGGCCCTCTCACTCTACGGCGACCTGGATATGTCGATCCTTGATGAGATGCCCCCCGGCCGTCAGGAGATCAAGACGCGCTGGCTACGGGCTTCGGAGCGCGAACGCGCCTATAATTTCATTCGTCGCCAGACGGCCGAAGGTCGCCAGGCATTCATCATCTACCCGCTGGTTGAAGAATCGGACATGATTGATGCGCGAGCCGCGGTGGAGGAGTCGGAGCGACTCAGCCGCGAGGTCTTCCCGGATCGACGTGTGGGCCTCGTGCACGGCCGATTGCGCTCGGACGAGAAGGATGCCGCGATGCGTGCCTTTGTCCAGCATGAAACGGATATGCTGGTGGCGACATCGGTCATCGAGGTTGGCGTCGATGTGCCCAACAGCACGGTTATCGTCATCGAGGGGGCAGACCGGTTTGGCCTGGCCCAGTTGCACCAGTTCCGCGGCCGGGTCGGGCGTGGGCAGCATCAATCCTATTGCATTCTCATCGCTGAGGATGTGTCGGCCGAGGCCGAGCAGCGTCTTTCGGCGCTGGAGGCGACAAACGATGGTTTTATTCTGGCCGAGCGTGACCTGGAGTTGCGCGGCCCCGGTGAGTTCTTCGGCCGTCGCCAGAGTGGCCTGCCGGAGTTGCGCCTGGCCTCTTTGTTGCATGATGGCGAAGTGCTTACCATGGCCCAGGAAGATGCCGCCGCTATCTTCGCCGAAGATCCCAACCTGGAACTGCCGGAGCATCAATATCTGCGCGAGCGCGTGGAAGAGTTCTGGGAAACGGCGGCCGATGTCAGTTAGGGATAATCCCGGATTTGGGACGATGAACGGAATTGAGGAGAGGGAACTTTGATCAAACGAGCCATCTATCCGGGTACTTTTGATCCCGTTCATTATGGTCATCTGAACTTGATCCTGCGCGCGGCCAATCTGTTTGAAGAACTGGTCGTTGGCGTTTACGATCATAGCCGTCCAACGAAGTCGGTGTTATTCTCTATTGAAGAACGGGTAGGCATGATTTTGGAAGCTCTGGAGAACCCAGGGAATATCGTTGTCGTGCCCTTTACCGGTCTGTTGGTGGATTTCGCTCGAAAATCGGACGCTCGGGTTATCGTTCGTGGCTTACGGGTGTTCTCCGATTTTGAATTCGAGTTCCGGTCGGCCCTGGCAAACCAGCGATTGGCCCCGGAGATTGAAACGGTCAGCCTGATGACCCGCGAGGAAAACTCTTTTGTCAGTGGCAGCACGGTGCGCGAGATCGCGTCACTTGGTGGGGACATCACCAGCATGGTTCCCCCCAACGTGGCGGCTTTCCTCTACGAGCGATTTGGTTCGGCCGAGGGCGCATCATTCTCGGGGAATTTACCGCTTCGCGATTAGGTGAACACGCATGGACATTCAACATCTTGTCGATAATCTTGAGCAAGCCCTGAATGAGAGCACTCGAGTGCCGCTGAGTGCTTATCTGATCGTCAATGAAGAGAAGGTGTATAGCCTGCTCGATCAGATGCGTGTTGCCGTGCCGGAGGAGATCAAGCGCGCCAATCGGATCGAGGCCGAGAAAGATCGCATCCTGGCCCAGGCCAAGGAAGAGGCCGAACGCATCCGTGACCTCGCGCGACAGGAAGCGGGGGAGCTGGTCAAGCGTGACGCCATCGTTAATGCCGCCCAGCATCGTGCCGAGAATATTCTCGAGCGGGCGCGCCGCGACGCCGACGCGCTTCGGCAGGACGCGGATGTTTACATCATGGATGTGCTTAATCGACTGGAGGAGGATCTGACCCGCACGTTGAAAGTGGTTCAGAATGGCCTGCATAAGGTCGAATCGGACCATCAGGCCGCCCAGCAAGCGATGTCAGAGGCTACCGCCCCAAACCCTGCGCGCTAAACGAATTAATTCGGTGCGAACTGATACCCGACGCCTCTTTGCGAGACGATGTATTGGGGTTGGTTCGGAGAGTGCTCGATTTTGCGCCGTAACCGATGAACATACACGCGTAATCTGTCTTCGTAAGCCGTCTCCATGGGCCACAACCGTCGCAAGATGAAGTCGGTCGTCACCGTTTGGCCGGCGTGGCGCATGAGAATGTACAGGAGCTTCGTTTCTGTCGGGGTCAGTGGGACCTCGCTGCCATTCACAAATGCCTTCTGATAGGGGAAGCTAACCGTGAGATATTGATCGACTACTGTGTGTGTGCTCAGGGTGTAGGCGAAGTCCCCTATCCGCCGTAAAACACGACGGACGCGAGCCACCATTTCCGCCGGATTGAACGGCTTGGTGATGTAATCCTCGGCGAACTGATCAATGGCCTGGATGATCGTCTCGTCTTCGTCGACGGCCGTCAGCATGATGATCGGCAGATCCGAAAAGGCCAGGATCGCCTCACAAAATTCCAGCCCATTCATCCCATAAGGCATATGGATGTCGACCAGGGCGAGGTGGGGCAAGCCGTATCGTTGGATATTCTCAAGGCCTTCTTCGGCCGAGGAAACGGTTGATACCTCAAAGCCCGCCTTTTGCAGCGCCGTGGAGACCAGGCGCTGCATGGAGTAATTATCGTCAAGGACGAGAATACGGTAGCTGCTTGCATCAGAGTCAGAAGCCATGCCCAAAATCCTGACGATCTCCCTCGCTGATTAGTGTCGCTTGGGGTGAATACGTTCCACCGGTCTGACACCATCTTCCAAACACGATCTTGCGACAACGATGGTTTCTGTCCCTAATTCCGACCCCGGACCTATTCTAACAGAAGATTAATTTGCCTCAAGTTCTTTTCACGACATATTTTCGTCGTCATAGGCTGTTTGCGTTTTGGATTGTAAAATTTGAGCTGGATGTGTTAGAAGCACGGCTTCCGGCAGAACTTCATGTCATTGACGCAATTTCCACCGGCGGATGATAGCCTTAAACCTCGCGTCGATTCCCGCTTTTATCTGGCGCTGGTTGGTGGGGTGGGTTGGCTGGTCGGGGTTTGGCTAGGGTCGATGAGTGACCTCAGCTCATATGTCTGGGGCCTCTTGTTTTTTCCGTTCGCCATCGGATCGGTCGTCTACTGGAAGCGCGGCCGCTTGGGTCTCTCTCTGGCTTTCTGCGCGGCGTTGGCGCTGGGCGGGTGGCGCTATATGAGTAGCCGTCTTCCTTTCCAGCCTGCCTATCTCCACTATTACAACGGCGGTAAAGATATCGAGATATGGGGTGTCGTCGTTGAAGAACCTGCCGTGTATGATACGCGCGTGCAACTCAGGGTAGCGGCCGAGAGCCTTGTTGTTGATGGTCAGGCCCAGCCGGTCTCAGGTATCGTCCAAATCGACACCAGACGCTTTCCCGAAATCCCCTATGGCGCGCAACTCCATATGGTGGGCGATCTCTCGGACCCGATAGCATTAGGCGATCCCGGTTACGCCGCCTATCTGGAGCGCCAAGGAGTGCTGAGCGTCATGGAATCCCCCCGTGTGGAAGTAACGGGCAGGGATGGCGGTAATCGTTTAATGCGCACGTTACTCGCCGTGAAACAACGGAGTCGCGACGTCATCACTACATCGTTGCCCGAACCCCATGCCTCGCTGTTGATGGGCATCCTTCTGGGCGACAGTCGGGGAATGCCGCGTGAGTTGAAAGAGGATTTCCGTGAGACCGGGATGACCCATGTCATCGCCATCTCCGGCTTCAATATTGCCATGATCATCGCCCTGCTCGACTATTTGGCGGCTCCCTTCCTTCCACGCCGAACCGGGGCGCTGATGATCATGATTTTTATTGGCCTGTATGCCATGCTCGTTGGCGCGGGCGCGTCGGTTGTGCGCGCATCGATTATGGGCATCAGCTATCTTGTCGGCCTGCGGCTCCTGGGGCGGCCGACTTTGGCGATAGCGGGCCTTTTCACGGCCGCATTCTTCATGACTCTGGCTAACCCCGATACCCTGTGGGATATTGGTTTTCAATTGAGCTTTGCGGCTACATTGGGGCTGATGCTCTATGCCGGGCGATGGGAGCGGTGGTTTGCCCGAGGCGTCGTCCCGGCGCTCGATCCCCAGGCGCGCGGCCGTGTCAATCGTGTCGCGTCCGATCTCCTGTTTGTCACGCTGGCGGCCCAGGTGTTGACGTTGCCGTTGATCCTCTATCACTTCGGGCGGCTATCTTTGGCCAGCTTGCCGGCGAATATCCTGGTTCTGCCCGCCCAGGGCGGGGTGATGATTGGTGGAGGGTTGACCTTGATAGCCGGTCTGATAGCGCCAGGTCTGGGGCAACTGGTTGGATTAATTGCCTGGCTGTTCCTCCACTACACTATTAGCGTCATCCGCATACTGGCGCAGATACCTTATGCATCTGTTCCTCTGCCGCTCACATCATCCGGCCTGTTGGCGGCTTATCTGGCGATTGGAGCGATTACGATTTTGGCCACCCAAGCGCGAACGAAATCGGAGCAGCAGACGCCTCGCATAGATACCAGGCGACAAAAGACTATCGTCGCCATTGGGCTGCTCCTCGTGAGTTTGGCCTTGATCGGCTGGATCATTGGGCAGTCTGATAATCGTTTACACGTGGCGTTTCTGGATGTTGGCCAGGGCGATGCTATATTCATTCAGACCCCCAATGGCCGACAGCTGTTGATTGATGGCGGTCGTTATCCCAGTGAGACGCTCGACCAACTGGGGCGGCAACTGCCATTCTGGGATCGATCCATTGACATCGTGATGGCGACTCATCCGGATGCCGACCACGTGGCCGGGCTGGTCGATGTCGTCGAGCGATACAATGTCGCATTATTGATCACCAACGGCGCAGATGAAGATAGCGACTCGGATTATGCCGCACTGCTGGCGGCTGCCGATGAGCAAGGTACCGATGTCCATATTGCTCAAAAGGGAGAAAGCATCCGGCTGGATGAGGGCGTCCTGATCGATATTCTTCATTCGGGCGACGTGGGCAAACCCGATAGCCGTAATGATGCGTCAATTGTTGCCCGATTGAGCTACGGAGCCTTATCGGTATTATTGACCGGTGACGCGGAGGAATCGTCCGAGATGCGCATGCTCCAGGAAGGGACGCCGATTCAGTCGGCCGTCCTGAAGGCGGGCCATCATGGCGCCAATACATCCAGTAGTGCTGAGTTCCTGAAGGCGGTCTCGCCGCAGATTGTGGTCATCTCGGTCGGCCGTGATAATTCATATGGCCATCCTCATCCGGACATGCTTGCCCGCGCAGCGGGGGTGGGGGCGACTGTGCTGCGCACGGATGAACTGGGCACGCTGGAGCTGGAATCCGACGGCTCGCAAATGTGGTGGTCGGCCGAACACAACGAAACGGCCGTTCCGTGACTACCCTGGTCATGGAATCTCTGCTGAGCATTCTCATAGAGGAGTGGCAGTCCGATGATATAACGCTACAATCGTCGGTCGATAGAAAAAAGGGTGACGACTTAACTTGAACTCTCAACGCTTCAGGGTTTTGGCCCTGTTCATGTCCTTAGCGCTCATCGTCGGATGTTCCCGGGCCAATGGGAATCAGGGCGCAAATCCCACGGATACGGCGACGGCTGAAATTGCAACAGCGACGGTCCGGCCTGAGCCTTCCCCAACGGCCACGGCTACACCCGACCCCACCCCCATCCCCGCCGGCGTCACGATAAGTGATCAGCCTCTGGATGAAAGCGGCGTACTGATTGCTGATGAAGTGACCCTGCCCAGCCCCGGCTGGCTGGTAATCTATCGGTTAGTGGATGGTAAGACGGAGGATGTGATTGGTTACCAACCCTTGGCCGCCGGCGTCTACGAGCAAGTACAGATAACAGTTGACGCCAAAGCAGCAACCGACGATTTGATGGCCGGCGTTCATGTGGATGCTGGAACTGAGGGAGTCTTCGAATTTCCGGGCGAGGATGTACCTTATCCGGGCGAGCCGGAAACGACTTTTGCGGTGGAACTGCTAATACCGGTCCCTCAGGTTGAGGTTGCCGATCAATCTGTCGCTGAAGATGGCGTGGTGACGCTGGCCGCTCTGGAAATCCTGCAGCCGACATGGGTTGCCATCCATACCGACGATGATGGCAAGATCGGCCCCGTCATCGGAAGCCGGCTGTTCGAGCCTGGGACCTATGAGAATGCCACAATCAGGATCGATTGGCGACGGGCGACGCCCCGCCTGCATGTGGTCATGCATGTGGACGAGGGAAAGGCCAATGTCTTTGAATTCCCCGACGGGGATATGCCGATACTGATGCGTGGCAAGCCGCTCATTACCTCATTTGAGGCGACATATCCACCTGAAGTTCGCGTCTATGATCAGCCTGTGATCGATGGAACTGTCACGATCGAGCGGGCCATCAGCGATGGGCCGGGATATGTAGCGATTTACAATGAATCCGAGGGTCAGCCCGGCTTTATCATCGGTACCCAGGCGTTGAAAGACGGTCTGAATGAGCGAATTACCGTCAGCTTGTTGAGATCGGCCATCACGACCCAGTTATTTGCGCGCCTGCATGAGGATACCGAGCCGGGCGATGCTTTTAACTTTCCAGGCCAGGATCCGCCTGTCCTCTATAATAATCGCCTGCCGAACCCGACCGCCTTTCGCACCGATGTCGGCGCGCACGTGTTCATATCCGACCAGCGCCTGAGCGCCGATAACACCGTATCTATTGCCACAATCGTAAGCCCGGTTGCGTCCTGGGCGGTGATCTATGACGATGTGGATGGCCAGCCGGGGGACCTGCTGGGGCGAACCTGGGCGCCCGCGGGTGTGAATCGGGATGTGGCCGTTGAACTTGGTGAGGCTGTTGGGCCGGGAACCCTCCACCTGATCCTGTATGAAGATTTGGGAACCTCGGAAGAGTTCGAAGTGCCCGGCGCCGATATCGAACTTAGAAACGATGATGGCAGACCGGTTCGCTTGCCGTTTGAGCTGCTGCCACCTGCTTCAAATTAGATGCGTCTTTCTTCCTCACTCAGAGGGACAAGCAAACACAAATAACCCGGATATGGCTCAGTCCGCATCTCTCTTTTTCGTATTCCGTACCAACATTTCACGTCCTGTTCATGTTCTCATTTGCTCAGGTGTGGCACTATTTCATTGAATGAGTGAGCAATGTATCCCTCATGGCGGTAACGGCTACCAGCACTCAAATAGCTAACCATAGCCACATCCAAAAAACGTACATACCGCCCGACGCGCGCATTGCGCGAACATTCATGTTATTTGATCACGTGACATCCCAGATGCCCAAGGAGTTGCCTCGATGTCTCTCGCTTCCAATACTGCGCAGACACGCGAATTAACCGAGTTGCGAAATCACCTTAAATGGCTGGATGAAGAGCGACGCAAGTCAGGCCGAAAGATGGCCGAGCTTGAACAGCGTCTGGCTCAACAGGGCCGTGATTTGGCCGAGCGCGACTTAAAAATCCAGGAACTGGAGAGACACGCAGCCGATTTTTCGGAGCGCTTCGAACGCATGCCCGATCAGGGATCGAACACTGCCGGCATTGAGCAGCGTTTGCAGGACTTGGAATGGCATCTATCAAACATGAATGCTCAGTTGAACCGTGTTCCCAATATGGACGAAGAACGGGCACGGTTCCAGGATGAGATCAGCCGCGCGATTTCTGCCGCTCGAGTGCAGGCTGAATCAAATCAGGCGGTGCTGGAAAATCGACTGCAGTCAGAGATTGTCGCCCTTCGCTCTTCAGGGGATTTGGGTCTTCGCGTGGAAGAGCAGGCTCAATCTATTCGGGAGATCGATCAGCGATTCGCTACATTGCAGGAAAGCGTCACTATACTTTCCGCTCAACGCCCTTTAGAGAATTTGGGTCTTCGTGTGGAAGAGCAGGCTCAATCCATTCGGGAGATCGATCAGCAATTTGTTACGTTACAGGAAAGCGTTTCGATACTTTCCGGCCAACTGCGAGAACGGACGAATACATTGGCGGCCGAGGCTCAAGCGAATTACAGCTCGCTGGCTGCGGGTATGCAGGAACAGCTCGATACCTTCACGACCGACTGGGAAGCCCGTATTCATGAGATTCAAGCCACGCGCTCCGACGAAATCTCGCCCGCCATCCTGAGGCTTGATACCCAACAGGCTCAACATTATGAAGAATTAAGCAATCGGCTCTCCTTGATAGGTGCCAGAATTGATGAATCCCTTGAGGGAAACCAATCAAACCTGGATACCCTGGCTGCCGAATGGCAAACGCGGTTTCAGACCCAGGAGCAGGTGGCCGGTCTCGTTGATCCACTCGCGGCGCACCTTGCCGACCTCGAGGAAAAGCTTACGAAGCTTGGCCTTGTGCGCGATGTCATGCCGCTGCTCGATCGGTTGGAGCAGGAACTTGAATTGCGACAGGCTGAAGAGGTTCGCCTATCGAACCTCATCGGCACCCAGGAGAATCGTTTTGCGCCTTTGGCTGCTTCTCTTGAAGAAATCACCGAGTCCAATAGCGCCGTATCAGCCCGCCTGGCTGAGTCGGAGATGCTGATTGATGAGTTGAGGGGGCAGGTACAGGATCTCAACGAGAACTGGAAGCCACGCGTAACTGATTTGAACCACCGGATTCAGCCTATCGCCGATCGCGCGGCCGTGTTCAACAATAATATCATGCGGGCCGAGGCCAGTATACAGACCCTGTCCGAAGAGCAGTCCGAGCTGCGTGAGATGATCGCAACCTTCATTGATGATACGGATCGCAAACAAAGCGAAACCAGCCGCCAAATCGAAGGTTGGCAGATCACGATGGACGAGAACAAGGACACGATTGAGCGCTTCACCCAACAATGGATCACGTTGAGTAACCAGTACAAAGAAGCGCGCATGGCAGTCCAAAACTTCGCCCATTGGCAAAAGCAGCTGGAGCAGCAGAAGCGCGAGGCGTCCGAAATGCTGCGAGTTGAGTCGAATCGCATGCAGTCCCGATGGGACGGTTTCCTGATGGAAGTCCAGGAGAAGTTGAAGAATTTCGAGCTTGAGCTGAATCAGAAATGGCAGGCTTTTGAGATCGACAATGAACAAAAATGGTCGGTCGCGCGCCGCAGCGAGCAAGTGCGGCACGAGGAGATGGCGGCCATCGATGATCTGATCCAAAAACTGCAACAGGACAACCGCAACCTCATCTGGCGCGTGCAGACCGCTCAAGCGGATGCGATCAAGAAATGGCCTCGCCTCCTGATGGAAGAGGTAGAAAAGGCTGTTGAAATCAATCCCAATCGCCGTCTGCCCTCGACGGCCGCGCCGCGGGCCGATATGAGTGTGGTTGACGCCATTGAGCAAGGGTTGATCACGATCGACTATAGCGACGATCCGGGAGTTGACCTGTAGTATATTCGCTTTGCGATCGCGTCGTTGGTTATGAGACGGAGGTAGTTGATCGACATGTCCGGAAACCAGAAAGGCCTGAGCCTTCAAGTCATCGTTATCATTCTTGTTTTGCTGGCCATTTTCTTTGGCTGGCTGGGCTACCAGCCCGGCACACTGCTGAATGAATATGCCCGCGGCCTGGGCCTGACCCTTTTTGGCGTGGCCCTCGTTGTTTTGCTGACTGACTCCCTTGGGAAGCGGCGGGAACAGCAATTGCTGGCCTATCTGGAAGAGCAGCGCCGGGCGCAGGAAGATGCCCAATTGACCCGCGAGAGCCTGCTCGCGAAGACGCAGCTCATCCGCGAAGTGGCCAGTGGTGATTCAGCGTTGGCCGAGCGGGCAATTCGCGAGCTTGATGCCAAAGGGTGGCTTACGGACGGGACACTCTCCAATACCCATTTGATGGGGGCCAATCTGGCCGGCGCCAATTTGGGGTGGGTGAATCTGAGCGGCGCATTCCTGAGCAATATTAATTTGCAGGATGCGGATGTGAGCTATGGAAATTTCAGCGCCGCCAGCATGCCCGATGCAAAAATGGCGCGGGCCAATCTGGATATGGCGAATTTCACCGAAGCCGATTTGCGCAACGCGGAACTCAGCCTGTGCTCGATGAACGAGACGGATCTATCCGGCGCCCAATTGGAAGGCGCCATCCTGAGTGGTGCGACGATGGTGGAGGTGAACCTGTCCAAGGTTCAGGGTGAGCGAATAGCGCTCAACGGCGCGAATCTTGAGCGGGCTAATATGGTGGAAAGCGTCCTGTCCCATGCCAATCTGGAACGGGCCACCTTGACCGGCGCCAATCTCGGCTGGGCTAATCTGAGTAGAGCCAACCTGGAGAAAGCGAACCTGGCGGAGGCGAACCTCAGCGGGGCAAACCTGGACGAGGCGCGTCTTAACGGAGCCAATCTGTCCGGCGCTTTCCTGTTTGGGACGAGGGTGTCGCTCAAGTCGCTATCGACAGCCAAGTCACTGGCGAATGCCACGATGCCCGATGGTGTCAAATATGAGGAATGGATTCGCCGGCAATCGGGCGAGTACGTGCCGGCAGCTACAACGTCACTTGGGGGATCGGCCGGGAGCGATTACGATTCGCCGCTGGATTACACGCCCACCCAGGAAATATAGATCTATTGGTATTGCAAAGGCTCTCTACCGAGCTATTGTCATTTGAAAAGTCAAAGGCCCTGTGTTGTTACACACAGGGCCTTTGCTTTGCACCGTAGCGCTACTAACTCTTACGAGGAGGTAGCGCTACGGTGCAGGTGAATAAATAACTACTCATTAAGCACCACCTCCTCAGGTTAAAGATGGCTGTGCAGCGTTTGCTGCGGATGATGTGCGGGATTATGGCATATGCCGGGATGGGTGTCAACCGATACTCATTTATTGTGCGGTTGCGGCCAGTTCGATCAACGCCTCGATCAGCCGATCCAGTTCCTCATACGTGTTGTAATGGGTAAAACCAATGCGTACCAGGCCGCCGCTTTCCAGCAACCCCAGTCGAGCCATGACTTCCACGGCGTAGTAATGGCCGTGCCATACGAAGAACCCTCTGTCACCCAGGTAAGTGGCGACATATTCCGGCGAAAAACCCGCCAGGCTGATCGCGAAGGTGGGCGTCCGCCGCTCCAGCTCCTCCGGATCGGTGATGCCGTAGACCCGAATGCCCGGCACGCGGGTGGCCGCCTGCAGGAAGCGCTCGCTCAGGGTAGCCTCGTACTGTTTGATTGCCTTCATCCCGCGGGCGATTCGCTCCCGGCGCGTGCCGTCTTGCCCGCCTAATGAGGCCAAATAATCGATGGCCGCCGTGACGCCGCTGAGGCTCTCGAAGCTCTGCGTGCCCGTTTCCCATTTGCCCGGCGGTATGTCGCCGGCTGGGCGAACTCTGTACGCGTTTAACCGATCGAGGTGTTCGTATTTACCATAGAGCACGCCCGTGTGCGGGCCGAAGAACTTATAGACGGAGCAGGCCAGGAAATCGCAATCCAGCGCCTGAACGTCGACCACGTCGTGAGGGGCGTAGTGGACGGCATCTACATACACCAGCGCTCCGACCGCATGGGCCATCTCCACGACTTTGGCCACGTCGTTGATTGTGCCCACGGCGTTGGAAGCATAATTGACGGCCACCAGCCGTGTTTTGTCATTGAGGAGGCCCGGCAACGTGTCAATCGCCAGGGTGCAATTCTCCGGCCGAAAGTCGAGCCGGCGAACCGTGACGCCGCGATCCTCGGCCGCGCGCAGCCAGGGTGAAACGTTGCCGTCGTGATCGATGCGCGTCAGGACGATCTCATCGCCGGGCTGCCATTCCTGGGCAATCGCCCGGCTGATGCTGAAGGTCAGGCTGGTCATGTTCTGGCCGAACACGATCTCTTCTGCGCGGTTGGCATTGAGCATGTCCCTCATCGCCTCGCGCGCGGAATCGGTCGCCGCGTCGGTTTCGCGGCTCGTCTGGAAGGGGCCGCCGTGGTTGCTGCTGCCGCTGCGCAGATAGCCGGTCATGGCCTCGATGACGCGTTCGGGGGCCTGGGTGCCGCCCGGCCCGTCGAGGAATACGGCCGGTTGGCCGTTGATCGTGCGCCGAAGCGCCGGGAATTGTTCGCGCAAGACAATGGGGTCGATAGGTTGAATAGTCAAGGACCTGCTCCTTTATG
This sequence comes from Promineifilum sp. (SeqCode), assembly GCA_035446145.1. Lineage (GTDB taxonomy): Bacteria > Chloroflexota > Anaerolineae > Promineifilales > Promineifilaceae > Promineifilum. The sequence continues at coordinate 27,942 of DAOMSB010000027.1, forward strand.
ATATGTGTTGGGATTATAGCGCATGAAAGCTGCCTGAATAAGAAGCGGCCAATAGTTGGTGTGTTGGTTGTTTGCCTCCATAATTAACATGCACTTTCAGGGTTCAGGCTTATCCTGTCCTGGCACATGAATTCATGAGAAGATCGACCGTTTCCCTGATTCTGATTCTCGTCGTGATGCTTCTGACCGGTCTGGTATTGACAACCAGCCGGCGAGTCGAGGCGAGCGGCCGTTTTGCTCAGTCGGGTTCGTCCGATTCTGTTGCCTATCTGCCGGTGATATTCAGCACGAGGAAGGGGCCGACTTTTGATATGGCCGTGTTTATGATTGGCGACGGCCGTCTGTATGAGGTGATGCACAACAGTGGCTCGCAGGCCCGTCATCAGACGCAGACCAGCGCGGCCCGCTTTTACCACACCAAGGGAAACGAGATCAAGGCGGAATGGGAGGAGTTGTGGGTCGGGGGGAATCTGATCTTTCGCGGCACGGACACCAGCCCCGGCAACGATCAGTATTATACCCTCTATGAAAATGGGCTGGCCGGCTCGGCCTGGAGTCCGCGATATTGGAGCGTTGGCGAGGTTTATGAGCGCAATCCGTTTGTGGTGTTCTATCGCAAGGGCGATTGTGGGGTGGTCGCCAGCGGGTATCAGCGGAGCTGGCTTCGCTTTGAAGGCTATTACCCGACCTACACGTTCAAAAGCGGCCTGAAACTTGACGATGTGGTCGAGTTGACCTGGCTCTTGCAGGAGGATGGGCAACCGGTCGAAAGTTATTTCTATGCCCGATCCTATGGCCTCGTGGGGTGGGGCAGCGCCGATCGAGGCTATAGCTATATCAACGAAATTCACGCTCCCGGCCAGCGGCCGGACAACAAGCGCGAGGTGATTGATTGTCTGGACGACCGTAGTTTCCACTTCCTGCAATTTGGCCCGGAGCTAAATTTCGGCCCGCTTCCTCCTGGATTCCGCGCGAAATAACCGCGCCGCCTCCGGCATATAATAGGCTGGAGATTGCCGGGTTCACCGTTGTGTTTGGCGTAGTGCGGTAGTTCCCAAACGGATCAAACCGCGCCAACGAACCCGCCACAACGCCGCTACCCTGCCCCAGAGCCGCAATGTTGCCCAGGTGGTCGGTGTAGATAAAGTAGAATGCACCCGCGGTCGCGCCCACCTTCGTCTGCACGGCCACGATTTGTCCGCCGAGCCGGTAGGTTGTGCGCACCGTGTCCGCTCCGCTGCCCGGCGGGTCGGTCAGCTCGTAGTCGGGGAAGGGGGTGTAGATGATGGTTCCGTTGGGATAGAGGGTGCGCATGTGGTTTCCGCTAGCGTCGTATTTAGTTGTTCAGGTGCGGGTTGGTCGCTGACGCGGTGTTATCGGCGAGGCGTCAGCAAGGAAGGTTAGTAGTACAGCATAGGTTAGTCGTACAAGTTAGCCAAATAAGTTTGGATCATCATTGATGATGTGTTGTCCATAAACTTGCATCATTCGTGCATAGTCTCCTACCGTAATGGGAATCCGATCCTCTAATTCCATTCCTGTTACGCGAGTAAACAATGACGGCGCCTGCTCGCCAACTTGACGTCTGAGTAACGCAGTCAAGTGATCGCGCACTAATCTACCTTTATCGTCATACTTCCAAACTGAGGCAGGCTGTCCGTTTATTATTTTCGCAACGAAACAGCTGATGTCTTTGTCGTGCTCGTCTAGAATCAGTTCAAGGGCCAAGTTCTCGCCAAGGTAAACCACTCTAGTTTGGCCTATCCTGTGCTTGATCTCCAGAGAAGGCCCCTTAAAGCGGTTGTTTAGGAGTACTGAAAAGCTGTTTTGAACAGCGTCGAAGAATAGCTTCTGAAGTCTCGTAACCACTATATCCTCTCAAGAATCAGTCAAACCCCGGGACGCCACCTGCATACTTACCGGCACGTTCAAAGGCTTTCTCATATCTTTCGTATCCCTTCAATATCCTGCGCTCAATCTCATACGGCCTGGAGGCAGGTGAAATACCCTGCCCGACCCTATTGGCACGTCGCTCAAAACTCGGCCCAATATCAATGACTTGTCGACCCGTCGCTCGCACATCTGTAATCCACGCTGTATTAGCCTTTTCTGTCCATTCGAGCCCAGTTATAGAGTCGCTAATGGTCTCTCCGCCAAACTGGTTGGCGTAACGTTGTACACGGTCCATATCCTCCCCTATGATAATGGGAGTATTGTTCGTAGAATCAAGAGCTTTCGCTAGTACAGGTAGATCATCAGCGGCCTGACCCACGTCACCCAGATTCTCTACTGTCCGCGCCACCTCAATCGCCTCATCAACACGTGTCACGACGTCGGCAACGTCATCCGCATGCGCAAGTGCCCGTACGGCCGCCCCACCACCCGTCACTACCGGCAGTGCCAGCCCAGCCACGTCAGCGGCTAATGATAGCCCGCTCGTCCAGGTCAGCCCATTTTGCTGGATGTCGTAGATATCGTAAGCAATGAATCCCAGATCGAGAACCGATTCAAACCAGTGACCTGAGGGGTCATTATACTTGACAGGGTTATTGAGCGAGTAGCTGTACCGGTTATAGCTTTGCGGGTTCCCCGGCTCCGGCACAATCGTATCGGCCGAGATAAACCGCCCCACCTCCGGCAGATAGTACCGGGCATTCATGTAGATGAGGCCCAGGTTGTTTGTCCCCGTGTTGTTATGGCGGTGCCCGGTAAACCCGTGGTTGGAGATGGCCGGGTTCACCGTTGTGTTTGGCGTAGTGCGGTAGTTCCCAAACGGATCAAACCGCGCCAACGAACCCGCCACAACGCCGCTATCCTGCCCCAGAGCCGCAATGTTGCCCAGGTGGTCGGTGTAGGTGTAATAGAATGTTCCGGCCGCCGCGCCCACCTTCGTCTGCACGGCCACGATTTGTCCGCCGAGCCGGTAGGTCGTGCGAACGGTATCCGCTCCCGTCGGCGGGTCGGTCAGTTCGTAGTCGGGGAAGGGGGTATAGATGATCGTCCCGTCCGGCTGCGTGGTCATCACCCGTTGGCCGTCGGCGTCATATTCAGTTATTCAAGTGCAAAGATTCGGTTCAAGTCCATAAACTGAGAATGGTCTTGTCTCGTCAGTATGCTCATTGGTCCTGTATCAGGTCCGAAAACTTATCCCCCACGAGAGCCTTCAGGCTCTCAGGAGTAATCGATATTTTACCTGCCTTTGCCTGGGCATAGGCATGTGTGTAATTCTTGTTACTCATCCCAGATAACCTTAAAAGGGACTCAAAGGCGACTAAACGGACCCCCTTTTGGACATCGTTCAGCATTGCCCGGTATAACGCCTGATCTGGCCATGAGGATTGAATGCCCAGGATCATGGCCGCTGCATTTCGCACATCTTCATCAGGATCCGACAACAACATTCCACGAATTTTTGTGATAGTGTCGGGGTCGTCGCCCAAGTCGTAATGAAACCCGATATCACACAGCATCTCATAACGCCAAGCATCATCGTGCAAAATCTGCATGGCTTCGATGAAGAAAGCTCTTGCCTTCTCGTTATGGGCTTCTGCCAGAGCGTGTAAACGCCAGATTAGATTACCTTCATAAATGCCTCTGCCTTCTTCTAAGGCAATTCGTGCCTCCGCCAGGATAGTATCAGCATCAGAGTTATCCATTTTGATCACTCCGACCTTCCCATAATGTCAACAAGCTTTTGCCGATACTCCTTAGCTCTCTCCAGTGCGGCATCGATGGTTGCCTGCGCCTCAGAGCTTCTGTTTTCCCTCACGCCACTAAGGTGCCTGATTGCTTTGTCTAATGATTGCATACGTTGTGTGCCTTCCGTAACATGATCTTCCCCTTCCTTAAGGGTATCGCCTCTAGCCACCTTTTCCGCATCTTCGGCCAAATCGGGATGTTCATCAAGCCAACCCGGAATTGCATCAATCCTGCCAATTAACGTTTCCTCATCCTTCGTCAACGGCTTTGGGCTTTTAGATTCACTCAGAAGGTGCGATAGTGTAACTTTCTTTCTGTAAATTGGTGGCGAGGTAGGCCACGATGTAACCT
>DAOMSB010000028.1:0-31766 GCA_035446145.1 Promineifilum sp. (SeqCode)
ATGGCTGCGGCCGACGCCATTTCCATCTGCGTGCCCACGCCGCTGCGCAAGACCAAGGACCCCGATATTTCCTATATCATCCACGCCGCCGACTGTCTGGCGACCCACATGCCGTCGGGACAAGGCCAACTCATCACTCTGGAGAGCACGACCTATCCCGGCACGACCGACGAGATTGTCTTGCCCCGGTTTAATCGCGACGGTCTGGAAGTCGGCCGTGACTTCTTCATGGCTTTCTCGCCCGAACGCATTGATCCCGGTCGCACCGACTACACGGTGCGCACTACGCCCAAGGTGATTGGCGGTGTCACGCCCGGCTGCCTTGAGGTGGCCGTCGCCCTCTACAGCACGGTGGTCGACAATCCTGTAGCAGTATCAAGCACGGCCACGGCCGAGATGGTGAAGTTGCTGGAGAACACCTTCCGCGCCGTCAATATCGGCCTGGTCAACGAAGTTGCCCTGATGTGCGACAAGCTGGGCCTGAATGTGTGGGAAGTGGTGGGCGCGGCAGCTACCAAGCCCTACGGCTTCATGCCCTTTTATCCAGGCCCCGGCCTGGGCGGTCATTGCATCCCCATTGACCCCCACTATCTGAGCTGGAAACTGCGCACGCTGAACTACACGGCGCGGTTTATCGAGCTGGCGGCCGAGGTGAACAGCCATATGCCCGATTATGTCCTCGGCAAGGTAGGCGACGCGCTCAATGACGAGCGCAAGGCGCTAAACGGCAGCCGCATCCTCGTCCTCGGCGCGGCCTACAAACGTGACGTCGGCGACGTGCGCGAAAGCCCCGCACTGGACGTCATTCACCTGCTGCGCGGTCGCGGCGCCGATGTGGTCTATAACGATCCCTATATCCCGACCATGTTCCTGGACGGTGATGAGTTGTCGTCGGTGGAGCTATCGGCCGAAACGGTGGCCGCTGCCGATTGTGTCGTTGTCGTCACCGACCACACCGTCTATGACTGGGAGTGGCTGACGACTAACGCCCGGCTTATCGTCGACACGCGTAATGCGGTTGGTTCTTCGGGGGTGGCCCGCGTCGTGCGTCTGTAGGGAGCCTCTTGGGACTTTGTGTTAAATAACTTTTCGCCGCAAATAATGGGGGTAGTGGTTCTTGACCTTGCCCCTCACGCGCTTTCCCCAGCCCAACCCGTGCCCTTCGATCGCCACCAGCGTCCAGCCATCCGGCCCGGCTGAAGGCAGGTCGACCCCGGCCATATAGGCTGCCAATGATGTATCTTCGGCCGCGAAGACAAGCACGTGGGTAGCGTCCCCGGCCGCCATCGCCAGCGCCAGTTCGTGGGCCGGATGAAATCGGCCGCGCCGCATCTCGCCCAGCAACAAGCCGTAGCGGATGATATGGAGATTTCCCGTGGGCAAGGTGGTTTGCGGCAGCAGGTAGAGACGGCCGTTGTGGGCGTTCAGTCGCTCGGTGGGAATATCGACCGTCAGGGTTGCCTCGGCGAACTCGTGCCATAGACGCATTTCTTCGCGCATTGGGGGCGTTGGCCTGAATGCGCCTTGTGGTCTTGTGACCCTATGAGCCGTTGCCTCTCTTGCCATGAGCGCCAGAAAATGCCCCTCGCCGGGGAAGCGATGCGGCCACAGACGGACGGCGCGGGCAAGTTGTGCGGCCGATTCACCCGCATTGCCCGCCCACTCCGGCCGGCCGCGCTCGAACCCCTCGAAGCGGCGCGGCTCCACCAGCGAAAACTCCGGGTTATCGGCCAGGAACCCCGCCACGATCTGCTCATCTTCTTCCGGTGCAAACGTGCAGGTGGCGTAGAGGAGACGGCCGCCGGGTCGCACGAGATCGGGAGCGACGGTCATGATGTCGCGCTGTCGCCGGGCGCAGGCGGCGACGATCGCCTCGCTCCACTCCAGGCTCTCGCGGCGGCGGATCATCCCCTCGCCGGAGCAGGGCGCGTCGATGAGCATGCGGTCGAAGACGGGGCCGAACGCGGCGGCCACGCGCTCCGGTTCATCCTGGATTACCAGCACGTTGCCCGCTCCCCAGCGCGCCAGATTGTCGGCCAGCAGGCGGGCGCGCCCGGCATGGACATCGTTGGCCACGAGCAAACCCGGTGAATCCAAGGCCCGCCGCAGCGGGGAGAGCGATTTGTCGGAATTTGTCTCGGCCATCAGACTTGCCAGATGGGTCGCCTTGCCGCCCGGCGCGGCCGCCAGATCGAGCACCAGTTCGCCCGGCGCGGCCGCGAGCAGCGCGGCGGCGACCATGGCCGACGGCTCTTGCAGGTAATACAATCCCGCGTCGTGATAGGGATGGCGGCCGGGGCGGCTCTGATCGGTCACGAAGAAACCCGCCGGCTCCCAATTGCCCACCGGCGCAAGCGAAAACGGTGCGATGCTGATAAAATCCGGCACCGATATCTTGAGCGTGTTCACCCGCAGCCCGACGCGCGGCGGCTGATCGAAGGCGGAAAGGAAAGCCGCATACTCGTCCGGCCCCAACAGGTCATGCATGCGGGCCAGAAAGTCGGCCGGCGGATCGGCGGGCGAAGCAACCTTTTTCATCTCTTGAGAACTATGACGAGCGATCGAACCCTGTCCTTGCCCCACGGCGATCTGGAGTTACCCGCGTTTTTGCCCGACGGCACGCAGGGTGTGGTGCGGTCTGTGTCGGCCCAGGACCTCGAAGCGTGCCGCGTGCGAGCGGTGCAGATGAACGTCTATCACCTCATGCAGCGGCCGGGCACATCGACGATTCAGGCGCTGGGCGGGCTGCACCGGATGGCGAGTTGGTCGCGGCCGATCTTCACCGACTCCGGCGGCTTCCAAGTATACTCGCTCATCCGGCAGAACCCCAAGGCCGGCTCCATCACCGATCGCGGTGCGACCTTCCGCCCCGGCGGCGATCGCAAATACATCCTGACGCCGGAGAAGAGCATCCAGCTCCAGTTCGGCTACGGCAGCGACATGCTCATCTGCTTTGACGACTGCACCGGCCCCGACGACCCGCCCGCGGGCCAGGCCGATTCCGTGCGCCGAACGATTCGCTGGGCGGCCGAATGCAAGAAGACGTACCTGCGGCTGGTGGAGCAGAAGCGGCTGGGCGAGGCGGAGCGGCCGCGGCTGATGGCCGTCATTCAGGGCGGGTTGTCGCCCGATTTACGGCGGGAATGCGCCGAGGCGCTCCTCGACATCGGCTTCGACGCCTATGGCTACGGTGGCTGGCCGCTGGACGCGAGCAACAACCTGTTGACGGAGATGGTCGGTCTGGTGCGTGAATTGGTGCCACGAGAGTTCCCCGTCCACGCGCTGGGAATCGGCCATCCGGCCAACGTGGTGGCTTGCGCGAAGATGGGTTACGAACTGTTCGACAGCACGATGCCCACCCGCGACGCGCGCCACGGCCGTTTGCTGGTCTTCACGCGCGATCCGGCCGCCGCGCCGCTCTCATCCGGCAACGACTGGTTTGCCTATCTCTATCCGGGCGACGACAAACACGTCAAGGCGGCCGTGCCGGTCTCGCCCTATTGTGACTGCCCGACCTGCACCCACTACTCGCTGGCCTACCTGCATCATCTCTTCAAGATCAACGATACGCTCTACTTCCGGTTGGCCACCACCCACAACCTGCGTTTCATGACGATGCTGATGGAGCGATTGAGAGAAGCGTAGAGACCGAGCCTTCCCGGGGTGATGTTCACCAAATCTGTTTCGTGGCAGTCCGCAACTTCTCTAGCCGCGGCGCGTATTGATCCTTGAGAACGGTACAGAACTATTTAGGATCGCGAACAGCGCGGGGCTCTCCGCGACGCGGTCGGGAGTATCAACGATGAAAGAGACTGGTAACACGAGATTGTTGCGCCGTCAGAACGGCATGATCGGCGGGGTATGCGGCGGCCTGGCGGAGTTCACGGGCATTAGTGCGTTCTGGTTCCGCCTGCTGTTCCTCATACTCCTGCTGCCGGGTGGCGTGCCCGGATTGCTGCCCTATTTACTGTTGTGGATTGTGATCCCCAAGAAGTAAGAAGCGATTTTTTCCTGAGCAGGCCGGTTGGGCGGAGAGGAAACTTGCCGCTAACCGGCCTTTTTTTATTTGTGGGGAATGGCCTTTCTAGGGTTGCTCCCGCGGCGCCTTCCAGGCCGGCGATTTGTGCACGTGGACGACTTGCCACGCGCCACCGCGCTTCACCAGCACGCGGCTCTCGTTGTGGAGCGTATGGCGAATGCCATCGGCCTTGGCCACGCTGAGCATGAAAGTATAGCTGACGACGGCCGTATCCCCGTAGAGTTGCAGCCGAGGCTCCAGCAGATCGAAACGAAAATCGTCGGTCGTGCCCGCCCACGAATGGTCGATCATGTAGAAATGAAAATCCAGCCCGTCCTGCCGGTGGGGAGCCACAAACCACTCATACAATGACAGGTCAGGGCTGGTGGTAGCCTGGTAGGTGTCGGCGTCGCGGGTGAAGATGCTGCGCAAATGTTGATGGAGAAAATCCCAAATCTCTTGTTCGTTACTCATAACTACTCCTGTGGTGAAGTGCGGAGTATATCACTAACCAACCGTGTTCGTGCTCTTATTTTACCTGGATATCGCGACGACATTTGACAGGAAGTGTCGATATAGCCCACAATTCGGGCTGATTTCGGCATACTCATGAAGAAAGCGACCATCATTTTTAACCCGCGAGCGGGTCAATTGAATATGACCGACAAGGTCGATCCGGTAGCCGCGTTCTGGCGCGCGCAGGGGTGGCGCGTCAACCTGTGGCCAACGGAAGCGCCGGGGCATGCCACAACTTTGGCCCGGCGAGCGGCCGATGAGGGTGAGCATCTGGTTTTGGCCGCGGGTGGCGACGGCACGATGGGGCAGGTGGCCAACGGGTTGGCCCATAGCGAAACGATTATGGCCCCGCTGCCGATCGGCACGTCCAATGCGTTGGCTCGCGATCTGAAGCTGCCCCGTCCTCAGCTGCTTGATTCCAACGCACCCATTGAGGCTTCGGAAGCCTTGCTGGCCGGGCGCGTCCAGCGCGTTGACCTGAACCACGTCCAAAGCCAGACCTCATCCGGTTATGCACTCCTGTGGACGGGGATTGGCGCGGATGGCTTCCTCGTCCAGCAGATCGAACCACGGCCGACGTGGTCGAAGCGGCTCGGCCCGATCGGTTACAGCATCCAGATGCTGTCGGTGCTCCATCGCCTGCCGGCCATGCACGCTGTCGTGCAGGTCGACGACCGGATAATCGAAGATGATTTGCTGCTCATTGTGATCAGCATCAATCGACTCTATGCCGGGGGCCTCATCGCGCTCAATACCGATGCGTTATTCGATGACGGCGCGTTCGAGGTGTCCTTGTTTAGCGCCAATGAGATAGCCAAGCGCGTTGGCGCGCCACGGGCCGGCCTGATAGCGCGCTATCTGACTGAGTTACAGCTCAACATGCAAGAGAGTGACCCCGGAGTAACATGCCTGGCCGGGAAACGCGTCGTCATCGAGACGCGCCCCTCGATGCCCTGCCAGACGGACGGTGAGTGGGCCGGATATACGCCGCTCACCTGCGAACTGATACCGAGGGCCTTGCGGCTGCTCGTGCCGCTTTCGGCTCCCCGGTCGCTATTCAGCAAACCCGGCACGTCTCTGGCCGATCTTCTTTGACCGCGCTTGCGCAGCCTCAACGCAATTTCATCGCCAAATTTTTAACACTCGACGAGGCCTAGGAGGCCTGCCCGTGCTTGCAATGTGGTTGACTTGACGTAAACTTGCGCTCATGGACAAAATTGACTTCCGTTCCGACACCGTTAGTTGGCCCACGCCCGCCATGCGCGAGGCGATGGCAACCGCTTTCGTCGGCGATGACGTCTACGGCGAAGACCCAACGGTGAACGAACTGGAGGCTCTGGCCGCGGCACGCACCGGCAAGGAAGCCGGGCTGTTCGTCGCCAGCGGTACGATGGGCAATCTGAGCGCCGTTCTGTCCCACGCGGGGCGCGGTGACGAAGCGATTTTGGGAGCGGACTGCCATGTGATCTCATGGGAAGCGGGCGGCATGGCGGCGCTGGGCGGCGTGATGCCCCATCCGCTGCCGACTGATGCTTACGGCCGCATGGACCCGGCCGCGGTTGAGAGCGCCGTTCGTGGCGACGACCCCCATTTGCCGCGAACCCGTCTGGTTCTGGTTGAGAACAGCTACGGCGGCAAACATGGCTATCCGCTATCGCCGGACTATTTCGCCCAAATTGCAGCCGTGGCTCGCCGCCACGATCTGGCTATTCATATGGACGGTGCGCGATTGTTCAACGCCGCCGTGGCCCTCAATATCGACGCCGCCGATCTCACTCGCGACGTGGATTCGATCACGTTTTGCCTGAGCAAGGGGCTGTGCGCGCCGGTCGGGTCGGTGTTGTGCGGATCGGCCGAGTTCATCCACCGGGCGCGACGGGCGCGCAAGATTCTCGGCGGCGGCATGCGGCAGGCGGGTGTGCTGGCCGCGGCCGGCATCGTCGCCCTCAACGAGATGATCGAGCGGCTGGCTGACGATCACGCCCATGCACGCCTCCTGGCCGAAGGGCTGGCCCGCATTCCTGGCGTACGAGTGAATCCGGAGATGGTTCACACCAATATGGTCTTCTTTGATCTGGCTGACGACGTTCCATTAACGCCGGAAGATGTGACCCGTGGGATGCGCGAGACAGCCAATGTCTGGGTCGGCACGAACGGGCCGCGTGGCTTTCGAGCCGTCACCCATTACTGGATTGATGAGGCGGCCGTGGAAACATTCCTGGGCGCGTTGGAACACATTCTGGCGCAAGCCCCGGGTGCATCTGCCCAGGTGCACGGCTAGGAGAGAGCGATGACCAGTCTTGTCGGTCAAACCCTGAATAAACGCTACCGCCTCGAAGCGCTGTTGGGCGACGGCGGGATGGGTACGGTCTATCGTTCCGCCGATCTGAATCTGGAGCGGCAGGTTGCAATTAAGCTGATGCATAGCCATTTCGCCCGGCAAGAGGAGTTTCGCGCCCGGCTGGTGCAGGAAGCGCGCACGGCCGCCCAACTCGACCATCCGTCCATTGTCCGCGTCTATGATTTCGGCGAGTCTGAACTGGGGTTGTTCATCGCCATGGAGTACGTCGACGGCGGCAGCCTGCGCGACCACCTGCGCCGCTTGCAGCGACTCCAAAAGTATCTGCCCCTGATCCAGTGCTTGCAGATCGGCATTCAGATCGCCGAGGCGCTCGACTATGCCCACAATCGCAAGATCATCCATCGCGATGTGAAGCCGGGCAATATCATCCTGAAGCGCCTCAGCCGCCCGGATGAAGCCGGCGCGCAACCGTTTCGTGCCTTGTTGACCGATTTTGGTCTGGTCAAGCTGCAGGAGGGCAACAGCCTAACCCAGAGCGGGGCTACCGTCGGCACGCCGACCTATATGTCGCCGGAGCAATGTGAAGGTCGCGAGCTGGACAATCGCTCCGACCTGTACTCACTCGGCATCGTTCTCTATGAACTGATCGCCAACCGCCTGCCCTTCACCTTCCAGACCCTGACGGAGGCCATTGCTGCCCACCGCAATGGCCTGACCCCGCCGCCGGTCAGCAGCGTGCGACCCGAAGTGCCGCCGATCATCGATGCGCTGCTGGAGCGGGCGACAGCCAAGGCCCCCGGCGACCGCTTTGCGACCGGCGCGCAGATGGCCGACGCGCTACGCAGCGCATTTGTCGCCCTCGAAGGCTTGCCGACGCGGGTCATGCTCCATCAGGAGCTTGACATCCTCGATCAGGTGGCCGAGCCGCCGGTAGGATTCGAGTTGCAGATTCAGACCCCCGGCCATCAGGACAGCGTTGTGCCGCTGACGCGCTCCGTCATTACCCTTGGCCGTAATCTTGATAACGACATCGTCTTGCCGGCCGATGGCGTCTCGCGCCACCATACTCGACTCCAGGCCACGTCTCTCGGCTGGGAGGCGGTCGACATGGGTGGGGTTAACGGCACCTGGCTGAATGAGCACCGACTCAGGCCGGAAGAGCCGACGCCTTTATCCGTGGGTTCTGTCCTGCGCATCGGGCCGTATGAGATGATTTTGCTCGGCCCGGAAGCGCCGCTTGGCGCGGGCGATGAGATCAAGGGCGAGCCGATCTCGGCGCCCATCACACCGGGGCTGGTCGGCGTGGGCCTCGTCACTGCGCCCAATGTCGGCCGATCATCCACATCGGCAACCCCACCGACAGCCTCTCAGGTGGCGGAGCAGCCCACGATTCCGCCGACTCAGGTCAGTGCGCCATTGGCCCTCCATCTGGCGCGAAATACCTTCGCCGTTGATCCCGGCAAGCGTCTGGAGATCAAGGTGGACGTTGAGAATCGCGGCGACCAGGATGATCGAGTCAGTCTGCGCGTGGCGGGGCTGGAGCCGTCATGGGTTGAGGTGCCGGAGACATTTGTCACTGTGCCCCCGCGCCAGACGATCTCCGTGCCGTTTGCCGTCACGCCACCGCGCAGTCGCGGTGTGCCGGTGGGCCGGCAGCGATTACGCATTGAGGTTGTGTCCCAGCGTTATCCGCAGGCCAGGGTCGGCATCGGCGCTGCGCTGACGGTCGGTGATTTCGTGGATTTCGAAGCCGACATGGAGCCGACGGAATTGCGCCTGCCGGGTCGGGTGGTCGTCAACATTCGCAACACCGGCAACGCGCCGGGCGTGTTCAAGGTGTCGGGCCACGACCTGCAGCAGCTTGTTCGCTTCCGTGGCGAGCGCGACGGGATCAAGCTCCAGCCCAATCAGACGGCCAATATCGAGTTGGCTCTGGAGCCGCGAGAGAACAACTGGTTTGGGGAAGGGGACACCTACCCGTTTGATGTCGAGGTGTCTTCCAGTAAAGGCGGCAAGAAATCGCTGCCCGGCGAGGCTATCACCCGCGCCCTTTTCTCGAATTCGGTCCTGTATGGCATGATCTTCTTGCTGACGTTCGCCTGTGTGCTGGGCGGGCTGGCGCTGATGACTAATTGGGGGCGTATCCTGGGGATTGGACCGATGCCGACGGCGACGCCGACCTTGTCGTCGGAACAGACGATCGCTACCCAACAGTCAGTGGCCTTTGCCCAGACGGTCGTGGTGGCCACGCAGAGCGCCGCGGCGACGCTGACCCCAAGCGTGGCGGGCGATCGCGATACCGATGGCCTGGGTGATGCGCAGGAAGCGGCGTTGGGAACCAATCCCGATAATCCCGACACCGACGAGGATGGCCTGAAAGACGGCGACGAGGTGCTGATCTACAGAACCGACCCGCGCAACCCCGATTCCGATAGCGACGGATTGCGCGATTCTGACGAGATCAACATTCACAGAACCAACCCCAATCTTGCCGACACCGACGCTGACGGGATATCCGACCATACGGAGGTGGCTCTGGGAACGGATCCGCTTGTCCCCAACCCGCCGACGTCCGCGCTACCGACGTCCGCGCCACCGACGGCCGCGCTGCCGACAACCGCCCCGCCGATGCCGTCGGCTACACTGGCGCTCCCGGCGACGATACCGCCAACGTGGACGGCGATCCCCACTGCCATGCCGACGGCCGCGCCGACGGCCACCTGGACGCCATCCCCTACTCAAGCGCCGACGGCTACCTTTACATCGCCTCCGCCCGCAGCCTCGCTGGTTTGCGTCCCGGTGCCTCCGGTCATCGACGGTTCGCTCAGCATCGGTGTGGAATGGCCGGGCACGCCGCTGTTCACCTTCCAGCCGGCGGTGGTCGGCCCGGAGCGCATCGTGCGCGTCTATGGTGTGCGCACCGGGACGCAGCTCTATTTCGCCTATCTCATCAACGACAACGTGAAAGAAGCCTCGGACGCGGCGCGCCTCTACATCGACACCACCAACAATGGCCTGGACCCTGACTCGGCCGATCGGATGTTCCAGGTCAACCGCAACGGCGATACGTTGGTCTGGCCGGGCATTGGCAGCAATATCGACGGACAGGGTTGGGATGCGACCTACTCCTCCCCCAATTGGTCGTCGGCCGTGGGCGAACCGGGCAGTGGTCAATGGGTGGTGGAAATGTCGATCAACATTGCCGCCGAACTGGGCACGCTCGCCGACCCGTTTGGCCTGATGGCCGAAGTATTCTACTCCGGTGATACATCTGCCTATCCCTCCGCAGCTTCCTCATCCCAGGCCAACACCTGGCAAGATATCGGCAACCCTGCGTGCCCTTGATGCAGGCCAACTTGCCCGTTTTTCCACCGCCCGGCGCGAAAGTAAATGCGCCGGGCGGTTTTTTTGTGCTAGACTAAGGGGTTATGCAACTGTCTTACGACGATCTCGATCCTGTCACCCGCAAACGGGGTCTTGTCTCGGTTCTGGCCGTGACTTTCCTGATGAATGCGGGGTTCTTCCTGATCATCCCCCTCGTTTCGGTGCATTATGTGGATCGCCTGGGATGGGCCGCGGCGTTTATCGGGCTTGTCCTGGCTGTGCGGCAGTTCGTCCAACAGGGCTTGACCGTTTTTGGCGGAGCGCTGGCCGATCGATTCGGTCCCAAGCCGCTCATCCTGACCGGCATCATGATCCGCACCATTAGTTTTGTCGTGATGGGTTATGCCCATCAGCCCTGGGTGTTGTTGCTCTCCGGCTTCCTGGCTGCCATTGGGGGTGCGCTCTTCGACGCTCCACAGCGGGCCACGCTGGCCGCATTGGCTCCGGCCGACCGGCTCAATGAGCTTTACGGCCGCCTGGGCATTTTGCAAAACGTGGCCCGGACCATCGGCCCGTTGATCGGCGCGTACTTGATTCATTTCGATTTTACGATGGTGGGACTTGGGTCGGCCGCTTTTTTCCTGATGTCGTTCTTCGTGATTTTGTTTTTCCTTCCGCCGGTCAGGGTGTCTTCGGTCACCCAATCTGCCGGGGCCGGCATCAGAATGGCCGCCGGCGATCTGCCGTTCGTCATCTTCACCGTCCTGTTGATGGGCTTCTGGTTCATGTGGGTGCAGTTGTCCATCGCCATGCCGCTGGAGATCAAACACCTGACCGGCGAAGACAGCAGCGTTGGCCTCATGTTCACGATCAGCGCTGTGCTGGCGATCGTCCTGCAGGTTCCGGCGCTACGCCTGGCTGAGCGTTTCTTCAAGCCAATGCCGACGATCATCGCCGGGATGGTGGTCATGGCGGTAGGGATGAGCTTCGTCGCCCTCACGTCGAGTGTGCTCGCCTTCTATGTCTCGCTGTTCTTTTTCTCGCTCGGCTCTGTCCTGGCCACGCCCAGCGCCCAGACTGTGACGGCCGAGATGGCCGACGACCGCGCGCGCGGCGCGTATTTCGGCGTTGGTTCGCTGTCTATGGCTGTGGGTGGTGGCCTGGGCCATATCCTGGGCGGAGCACTGGTTGATGTGGCCGCGCAACAAAACACGCCGGGCTTGCCGTGGGCTATTTTCGCCGGGGTGGGGGCGCTGTCGGCCGTCGGGCTGATGATCTTCTACTGGATGATACGTTCGCGACCACCACGACAGCTATCGCACGTGCCTGCGGTGGGCGACTAGGCGCGCTCTCGATTAACCGTATTTGCTTCGATCGATAGCATCATCTGTCGGTAGCAACAAAGGGAGATCTGTTTCCGGCAATGGTTCCGGCTCGACAGGTTCGGGTTCCGGCGTCCGCAGCTTGAAGATGATGAACAGGCTGAGCAGGCTGAATACGGCCAGCGCCCCTTCGGCCGCATAGGGGCCGGCCTTGGTGACGACGACCACGGCTAGTGCGTTGAGCAGCGTATGGTAGCCGATGGACAGGAATAGCCAGCGCAGGGATCGTCGCAGGAAGACCTGGAGCACCATAAGCGACATCGCCAGATGGGCGGTGATGGCGAAGACGCGCTCGGCCGCGCCCAGCAGAAGCGCGTACCACGGCTGATCCATGATGCTCGCCAGGCTCTCGGTGACGATAGCTTGCTGATCGGCGGGGATGGTGCTCATGATGGCTTCGTTGTTGACTGTCACCACCAACCCGATGATGCTGACGGCCGACAGCACGCCGACCAGAATCGACTCGATGCCGCCATGCCCCGCGCCGAGCATCAGACCGCGCGACCACGAGCGGGCATCCCTGGCCCAGAAACGATAGGCCAGATAGCGGGCCGTTTCCTCAAAGACCCCGGCCGATAACCCGAGGAAGATCGCGGTGATCAGCAGGTTGGCGGTAGTATCCATTGAGTCCGGCAACAGCCCGGTTTGGCCGACCAGCCAGTTGAACGGGATATGGAGGACTTGCGAGAGGATGAAAGTGACCGCGCCGATGAAAAAGAAGCGCCAGCTCGCGCTCGTGCGGCGATGGATAAATATCGCCAACACGACAGGAATCACGAGCATCAGAGTGATATTGATAGCGAGGAGGGCGAAGTTCATAGGCACAATAATACCACCGTCCGGTAGAGGTGTGGAGTGCAGCTAATCCCACTCATTTTCGGTTGATGGGGTAACCCCACGAGGTTACCGAATCCAAACAAGCCGTCTTTTCTTTAGATAGTTTGACTCGCGACGCTCTACCGGAGCAGTGGCGTTGATTGGATAATAGCAAATTCCGGCTGCCCAAAGATAGTGATAAATGTCACCCCAATCACATGACATTTTCGCGGCAAGGCGTAGAATGACAGAATGAGCACTCAACGGATGATCCCCGCGGCCGAGGCGCGCGTCGAGACAGTCGCGGGCAATTCGCGATTCATTGCCACCATCGGTCCGGCCTTCACGACGGACGAGGCCAAAGCCTTTATCGCCCGAATCAAGGCTGAATTCGCTGACGCCACCCACAATGTCCCCGCTTACGTCATCGGCCATGGGCAGACAACGATCGCCCATTGCCACGATGACGGCGAGCCGTCCGGCACGGCCGGGCGGCCGATGCTGGCCGTGTTGCAGGGCAGCGGCCTGGGTGATGTCGTTGTGGTGATCACCCGCTATTTTGGCGGGACAAAGCTGGGGACGGGCGGGCTTGTGCGCGCCTATGGCGATGCGGTGCGCGAGGCGCTCCTGGTCGTTCCCCGCGCCGAGAAGGTGGCCACCGTCACGGCCATCGCCGAACTGCCGTACACGCTGCTGGAGCGCGCGCGACAACTCGTGGAGGCGCATGGAGGCGTGATGCTGGAAGAATCTTTCGCCGCCGAGATTATGCTGACTGCCCGTTTTCGCAGCGAGCGCTATCCTGCTTTTGCCGACGCGCTGCGCGAGCTGTCCCACGGCGCTGTCGAATCCATGGTGGTTGAGGAGAACGAGGCGACGATTATGCCTCTTTGATGAATGTCTTGGTCAACACGCGATAGTTGGCCTGGTCGTGGATATAATCCGCTAAATGTTAATCTTAATCGTAAGATTACTTCGCTAGATTAGAACCCAGAGCAACACAGCCGAACGTTTACGCATTGCTAAAGCGGTCACATTGTCGTCCGCGCTATAAATCCCCTTCAGTTGGACTGAACGCGTTGCAAGAGAGTTTCGCCCGCGTGGTCTTTCCCGACCGACGTATGGGCTTGTGTCGGCGAAGCGGTGATAAAGCGATCGATCTGTGTCGACTTGATTATTGGAATAAACTTGTAAATTTTAAATAAGGCGCGCCGTCATTCGAACTCGATTCGAACCACACAATCCCGCGGCGCGGTCAAGGAAAGGTGTGAATTGTTAATGATGACTGCAGAGCCTCAAGTGGCCGAAGATTCGATCCTGATTTCTCCCTACGGGGGGAAGCTCATTGACCTGATGGTCCCCGCGGCCGAGCTGGCCGAGCTGCGCGCTTACGCCAGCACGCTCCCATCCGTGCGAATCTCGGACAGGTCTGCTTGCGACCTGGAATTGTTGGCCACCGGCGCTTTTTCGCCGCTCGATCGCTTCATGGGTGAAGCGGATCACACGAGCGTGGTCGATACGATGCGCCTGGCGAACGGTATTCTGTTCCCCATGCCCATCCCGCTGCCCGTCGATGAGGAAGTCGCGGCTTCGCTCAAGATTGGTCAAGATGTTGCCCTGCGCAGCCCCAGCAACGAGTTGCTGGCGATCATGAATGTAGAAGAGATCTATCCATGGAGCGTTGAGGAAGTGGCCCTGAAGGCTTTCCGCACGCTTGACCTGCGCCATCCCATCGTCGCCGAGATGCATAGCTGGGGCAAGTTCAATATCTCCGGCCCACTGCAGGTCCTGCAATTGCCGGCGCGCTATGATTTCAAAAATTTGCGCCTGACCCCTGCCGAGACTCGCGCTCGCCTGGAGCAATTCGGTCACAAGAACGTCGTCGCCTTCCAGACCCGCAACCCGCTGCACCGCGTGCACGAAGAGCTGACCAAGCGGGCGACGATGGCGAAGGACGGCGTGTTGCTGCTGCATCCCAGCGTCGGCATGACCAAGCCCGGCGATGTCGATCACTTCACTCGCGTTCGCACCTACAAGGCGCTGGCCCAGCGATACTATGACCAGGACCGTATCCTGCTGTCCCTGCTGCCGCTGGCCATGCGCATGGGCGGCCCGCGCGAGGCCGTCTGGCATGCGATCATCCGCCGCAATCATGGCGCCAATCACCTGGTCGTTGGTCGCGACCATGCCGGCCCCGGCAACGATTCGAAGGGTAACCCGATCTATGGCCCCTACGATGCGCAGGAACTGGTCGAGAAATATAGCGAAGAACTGGGCGTGACGGCCGTGCCGTTCCAGATGCTGGTCTACCTGCCGGAAGAAGATCGCTACGAGGAAGTGACCAAGGTCTCCAAGGACACGAAGACTGCCTCGATCAGCGGTACTCAGGTGCGCGAACAGTACCTGCATAAGGGCAAGCAATTGCCTGAGTGGTTCACTCGTCCCGAAGTAGCCGAGATCCTGTCTGAGACCTATCCGCCACGCTATCGCCAGGGAGTTTGCGTCTGGTTTACCGGCCTGCACAACGCCGGCAAATCCACGACCGCTAACGTGCTGACGACGCTGCTCCAGGAGTACGGGCGCAACATCACCCTGCTCGACGGTGATGTCGTTCGTACCCAATTCTCCGAAGGTCTGGGCTTCAGCCGCGAAGATCGTAACGATCACGTGCGCCGCATCGGCTTTGTCGCCTCAGAGATCACACGGCATGGCGGGATCGCCGTCTGCGCCGCCGTCAGCCCCTATCGCACCACGCGAAATGAAGTGCGGAACGCCATCGGCGCCGAGCACTACATCGAGGTCTATGTCGATACGCCGCTCGAAGTTTGTGAGCAGCGCGACACGAAGGGTCTCTATGCCCGCGCTCGCCGCGGTGATGTCGTCGGTTTCACCGGCGTCGATGATCCGTATGAGCCGCCGCAGCACCCCGAGCTGGTCATCGAGACCTTGCACCACACGCCCGAAGAAAACGCGCGGATGATCCTTGACATGTTGATTGAGCGCGGTTTCGTTCGCACGGACGAGTCGGGCTTGCGCGACAATTAATCAAAAAATCAATATTCAGCAGGCCGGTATTCAGTGCAAACTGTGCCGGCCTGCCGGCCATTCATTGAAAAACAAGAGGAAAATATACGAAATGTCCCATTACGAAGAATACCCCGGCTACGTCCTGTGGATGACCGGCTTGTCCGGCGCGGGCAAGACCACCATTGCCCTGGTTCTGGAAGAAGAGTTGAAGAACCGCGGCTGCAAATTCGAGCGTCTCGACGGTGATGTCGTGCGCGAGAGCCTGACCCGTGACCTGGGCTTCAGCAAGGAAGACCGCGACAAGAACATCGAGCGTGTCTCCTTCGTCGCCAAGCTGCTGTCGCGCAATGGCGTTGGCTGCGTTTGCTCGTTCATTTCGCCCTATCAGGCCGTCCGTGATATGGTGCGTGCCGGCACTACCAACTTCATCGAGGTCTTCATCGACGCGCCGCTGGATGTCGTCATCGGCCGCGATGTTAAGGGTATGTACAAAAAGGCTATCGCCGGCGAAATCCCCAACTTTACCGGCATCTCCGATCCGTTTGAGGCTCCGGCCAACCCCGAGATCCACATCCACACCGACCGGGAAACCCCGGCCGAGAGCGCGCAGCGCATCCTGGCCTATCTGGAAGAGAAGAACTACATTCCCGTCCGCGAAGTCGCCTTCTAGGAAGCTGTCTCGTAATTGACATAAGGTCATTTCCGCATAAGGCTTTCAGGGCGCAAAGAGGGAGCATTTCCTTTTTGCGCCCTTCTTTTTTCATAATACCCTTGATTGGATGCTGTTTGATTAAGGCCAATATGTGAGGGATGGGAAATCTCCCCCCGCGCCCTTTGCGCCGTCGCGGGTTTGCGTCACAATCTATCCGATATGACGACGATCCGCGAGGCTCTACGGCTTGGCCGCGCCCATCTTCATCAGTCACCGTCGCCCGCGCTCGATGCCCGGCTGCTGTTGGAACAGGTGCTCCAGCGCGATCATGCCTATTTGATCGCTCACGACGATGTTCCAATGGGCAATGACGAAGAAGCCGCCTACCGGGCATTGCTGAAGCGTGCCGCCGCCGGCGAACCAATCCCCTATCTCATCGGACACGCGCCCTTTATGGGGCTTGATTTCATCGTCTCCCATCATGTACTCATCCCCCGGCCGGAGACGGAGCAATTAGTGGAAATGGCGATTGATTGGGGGAAGGATAGGGACGCCATTCGTGTCGTCGACGTGGGCACAGGCAGCGGCTGCATCGCGATCAGCCTGGCGCGCTACCTGCCGCGAGCCGAGATTGCGGCAATTGATGTCTCGCCGCAAGCGCTGGAAATTGCGGCCGCCAATGTGACCCGCCACGTTCCGGGACAAGTGGGGCTTGTGCGGGCCGATCTGCTGTCTTCCATCGCCCCTGGGCTTGATCTCATTGCCGCCAACTTGCCTTACATCGCCGGGCATGAGTGGCCGACTTTGTCTATTGGAGTAAAATCCTACGAGCCTACACTCGCTTTACATGGTGGAGAGGATGGCCTCGACCTTATAGGGGCGCTTTTGCCGCAGGCGGCCGAACGTTTGCGTCCCGGCGGACTGGTGCTTTTGGAGATCGGCTGGCAGCAGGGTGAAGCCGTCGCCATGTTAGCCCAAAAATGGTTTCCTACGGCTCGCATGGCGGTGCGGGCCGATTTTGCCGGCCACGATCGGATCGTGACCATCGAGACCTGAATAAACCAGGAAGACCACAGTTACTAGACCACAGTTATTAATGGAATTGAACATCGGAACTCTGAAGACCCATTATTTGCGAACGGGCAGGCCCGCGGCAATCATCGAAGCGGCCGCCTGCCTACATCGCGGCCTTCCGGTCGTATTCCCGACCGACACGGTTTATGGCGTCGGCGTCATGCCTTTTGATGAGGCCGCCATTGAACGACTTTATGCCCTGAAGGGCCGGCCGGCCGACAAGGGCATCCCGATCCTGCTCTCCGACCCGATTCATCTGGAACGGGTGGCCAGGATGGTTCCTCCCGTCGCCCAATCCCTCATTGAGCGCTTTTGGCCGGGGCCGTTGACGCTCATTGTGCCGAGGGCACCGGGCTTGCCCGAACTCATCTCTCCCAACGATACCATCGCCGTGCGCATCCCCGACCATGAAGTCGCCCGTGCCCTCATTCGCGAGGCGGGCGGCGCGGTGGCTACCAGCAGCGCCAATCTGAGCGGCCAGGAGCCGGCGCACACCGGAGAGGCAGCGATGGCCGCGCTGCAAGGTCTGGTGGCGGCCGTTCTCGATGACGGGCCGACACCCGGATCTCGCCCGTCTACTATCGTTGATTGCACGAGCATGCAACCCGTCGTCCTGCGCGAGGGGCCGCTTTCGGCCGCCGATTTGGGGCTGGAGCTTTATTCGGCCGGCTAGTTGAAGATGTCCGGGATACTCTTGCCTCTTCTCCTTTTTGCCGGCGCGATTGTGGCGACCTTCCTCACCTATCGCAACATTCGGCGCGGCGGCGCGCGGTTCTACACGCTGGAGCGCGAGATCGTCCTGCGTCGCGCCATGGTGACGCTGGTCGCCGCCTCGGTGCTCTATACGGCCGCGCTGGGGCTGATCTACATGCAACGCCAGCAACTCATCGAAGCGTTGCAGCCCCCGGAAGAGCAGGAAGCGGCCGACGGCACCACCTTGCCGGCGATCACCACGCCGACACCCATGCTGGAAGTGTTCCCCCCGACGCCGGAGCCGACCTCGCTGACCCCGGCCCCCACGGCGACGGTGACGCCGACCGTCTGCCGCGCGGTGGTCGAAGGAACAGGCGGCAACGGCATTTATCTGCGCGACGCCCCGCAGGGGGAACAACTCGTGATCCTGCCTGACGGGACGCTGCTGACGGTGCTGGAAGACGCCCCGGTCGAGGCGGGCGGTTTTGTATGGCGCAAGGTGCGCGCCGTTGGCGGCGAGGAAGGTTGGGCCGCTCAGGACTTCCTGACCATTCGCGCCCCTTGTGGGAGTACGGATTAGGAAGCCGCAGATGCCCTCCCATGATTATCGGTATTGACGCCAGCCGCACGACGACCAGCCACCGCACCGGCACGGAAGCCTACGCCTATCGGCTGATCGACGCGCTCCTGCCCCCGGCTGCCGACCGCGGCCATCGCCTCCGTCTTTACTTCAACCAATCGCCCGCCGCTGATCTGTTTCCGGCTTCGGAACACGTCGAACGCGTAATCATCCCCCAGCGCCGACTATGGACGCATCTGCGCCTCGGCCGCGAACTGCGCCGGCGGCCGCCCGACGTTTTCTTCACCCCCGCCCACGTCATTCCCATCGGCTATCATGGTGCGGCCGTGGCTACCGTCCACGATCTGGGCTACGAACAGTTCCCCGAAGCGCACCCGTGGCGACAACTGGCTTACCTGCGCTGGAGTACGCGCCACAATGCCCGTGTCGCTCGTCGGGTGATCGCGGATTCTATCGCCACGCGCGACGACCTGATGCGGTTCTACGCCACGGATGCGGCCAAAATCGACGTCGTATATCCCGGAGCCGATCCCGACCTGCGCCGTGTCGATGACAAGGTGAAGATCGCCGATGCTCTGACTCGTCATGGCATTCGGCCGCCTTATCTGCTTTATCTGGGCACGCTGCAGCCGCGCAAGAACCTCATCCGGCTGGTCGAGGCCTTCGCCGCGAGCGAGTTACGCGATCAGGGCTACTCGCTTGTCCTGATCGGCAAGCAGGGGTGGTTGGCTGCTCCGCTGTTGGATGCGATTGGTAGCCTGCCGTCGGCCGTTCGCGATCGCGTCCTCCTCCCCGGTTACATCGACGAGATAGACAAAAGCCCATTGATCTCCGGCGCGACG
Organism: Promineifilum sp. (SeqCode); assembly: GCA_035446145.1. Lineage (GTDB taxonomy): Bacteria > Chloroflexota > Anaerolineae > Promineifilales > Promineifilaceae > Promineifilum. The sequence continues at coordinate 19,224 of DAOMSB010000028.1, forward strand.
GCGCTGGTATTCCCATCGCTCTATGAGGGGTTTGGTTTTCCGGTGCTGGAGGCGCAGGCTTGCGGCGCGCCGGTTATCTGCGCCAATACCAGTTCTCTGCCGGAGGTGGCGGGGCAGGGGGCGATGTTGGTTGATCCGCTGGACACGACCGCGCTGGCCGAGGCAATGCGGCGAGTGGCAGGCGATTCAGATCTTCAGCATAAACTGATTACGGCCGGTTATGCCAATCTTGCCCGTTTCTCGTGGCCGGATGCGGCCACCCGTGTCCTTGATGTTCTGGAAGCAATCGTCGTATCTTGAGGGAGCCTTATTATGCAATATGAAATTACGCAACCCGGTCCTTTGCTCGATGAGAATGGCCGCCTGGCCCATGTGGGCTGGTCGCGCCAGCCGTTGCTGGATTGCAACCTCGAACAGGCGCGTTTCTATCCGCTGGGCCTGTTCCAAAGATTTCGCAAGAAGCGCTGGGATTACTACGCCGTCTTCACCCCGCGTCGCTTTTTCTCGGCCACCATCGCCGATCTGGGTTATGCGGCCAATATCTTCGTCTACACGCTTGACTTCGCTACCGGCGACCTGCACGAGGAAGGGCTGGTGGTGCCGTTCGGCCGCAATGTGACTCTGGAGCGCAACAGCCTGGAAGGAGATGCGACGTATACGAGCGGCAAGGCATCGCTGCGCTTTGTGGCCAGGCCAAAGGAACGATATATCAGCGTCGACTGGCCCGGCTTCCACGACGGCCGCGGCATCCACGCCGACATCAGCCTGGCCGTCCCGCCGGGGCACGAGTCGATGACCATCGTCATTCCCATTGGCGCCCGGCGCTTCTACTACAACACCAAGATCAACTGCCTTCCGGCGACGGGCCAAATTCGGTATGGTGATGACTTGGAAGAACTCAGGCCGGATAGCAGTCTCGGCCAGCTGGATTGGGGGCGCGGCGTGTGGGAGTACAGCAGCTTCTGGAACTGGGCCAGCGCCTCAGGCTTCCTGCCGGACGGCCGGACGATTGGACTGAACCTCGGCCGCGGCTTCGGCGACCTGAGCCGGGCGACGGAGAACGCCGTCATCCTCGACGGCCGCGTTCACAAGCTCGGTGATGTGACTTTTGGCTACACTAGCGACGACTTCATGCGGCCGTGGCGCTTTACTGATGAGGAGCAACGGCTCGATCTGACCTTCACGCCGTTCAAGGATCGCACGGCGCGGACGAATCTGGGCGTCATCTTCAGCGAGGTGCACCAGATGTTTGGCCGCTACAATGGCCGGGTGGTGCTGGATGACGGCACGACGCTGGAAATACGCGACCTCATCGGTTTTGCCGAGGAGCACCGGGCGCGGTGGTAAACACTTTTGGGTTATGCCTGTAGAATTGCTCGAGTTCGCCAAGCGATCTCGTTCATCCGCTCTTCAGTCACCCGCTCTTCCTCCGGCACCCCTAAATAATCGAATATCTTCGTGCTGCGCCGGTCATCCGGCTGGTCGGCCATGCGCGGGACGATGTGGAAATGGACGTGGTTGTGTCCTTCGGCCTCGGCGAACTGCATCACATAGGTCTTGACGCAGCCGGTGGTTTCGCGCAGCGCGGCCGACACCCGTCGCAGCAGCACGCCCATCTCGGCCGCTTCCTCGTCGGTCAGTTCGTCGATGGCCGCCACGTGCCGTCGCGCCACCAGCACCAGCCAGCCGGGCAGCGAGGTGTTGAAGGCGTGGACAACGTCCCAGAACGGAGTACGGTGGATGCTGTCCCACGGCGGTGCGTCGCCGGCGTCACGCGCGGCGATCAGTTGACAAGTATGGCAGGGTGTATCGGCGGTCATGGGTTGCCCATCGTCTCGACGCGGAACACAGGGTAGTCGGCCGCGACGGCTTCATACTCGGCCGGCGGCGCGTCCATGCTGACCGGGATATGTGGCCGCGCGCCGGGAGCGATTTGCAGATAAGCCTTCAGGACGGGCGGCCGTTCCGCAACGGCTATCTCATGCAGGCGAACGTGTTCGACGATGCCGTGGCGCAATGTCGCCTGATAGCCGGCTGCTTCCAGGTTTTGCACCCAATTGGCTCCTGGACCCAGCATCGACACCAGATACCGTTCGCCGTCCACGACCGCCATAGCCAACGGGAAACTGATGACCTTGCCCGACTTGCGGCCGATCACTTCCAGCGTGACGAGGTAATCGCGCGAGATACCTGTCGAATGGATTCGCGCCGTCAGGCTATTGATAACCCTCGCCATGATGTTCGGGCGGCCGCCACGATACATCCATTGATGCCACCTGCTGAACGTCATGGACTAATCTCCTAATAGCTCCTTCATCCGGCTATACATGAATTGTGTGGCCCGTCGAGGGCTGAGGCGATAAAACAGGTTCATCATCTTCGCGTCGCGGCCGACGTAGACCTGGAATTGGTCGCGCTCCATCCCGTCGATGATGATTGCCGCCGCGTCTTCGGCCGAGGTCATGGGAAAGCTCTGCTCCGCATTATCGGTTGTTGGCCGGTCGATGGCTACGCCGGAATTCTGGGTGATATTCGTCGCGATGGCTCCGGGGAAAACCGCGGTCACCCGGACGTTGGTTTCAAGCAGTTCGGCATATAACCCCTCGGTCATCAGCTTGACGGCCGCCTTCGACGCGCCATACACCGTCTGCCCCGGCACGGGGAAGAAGCCGCCCATGCTGGAGACGTTGACGATGTGAGCGGTGGGCCGCGTCAGCAGGTGGGGCAGAAAGGCCTTGGTCATGTAGATGACGCCATAGAGGTTGACGTTGAGCACACGCTCGATGGCGTCGTACTGCAGGTCGTTGAGGCGCACAAAGGGCTGGATGATCCCGGCATTGTTGATGACGCCGTCTACCGCGCCATGGGCGGCGATGACCTCGTCCGGCAGTGCTTCCACGGCTAGGCGATCGCTCACGTTCACCACGTGGGAACTGACCTTGCTGCCGTGCTGCCCGACCAGCGCGATAGTTTCTTTGAGAGTTACCTCGTTGAGATCCACGGCGGCCACATGAGCGCCTTTTTTCACGAGTGCGAACACTAACTCGCGCCCCATGCCGCTTCCCGCTCCCGTCACGACGATGACTTTGTTGGCTGCTTTCATTGGTTTGTCCCCTTGTGTAATTATCTTGATGATTCGGGTTGATATCTTATCGCAGGATGGGGAGCCAGGCTAAGAAGATGGCGGTAGCGGGCAGGGGGCAGAGTGGGACGAGGATTGATCCACGGGCTATTTACCTTTGCTCAGCCAGCACCGCCGCGAGCTTGCGTCGCGCGTTGGCGGCCATGAAGGGGTTGGTGTTCACGTAGTAGGGCAGGGCGATGATGGCTGTGGAAAGCGCCCAGCCTTTGCCGCGTGCCCAGGCGGCGTCATCAACGTCCAACCCGGAGCGAAAGGCGGCGCGGGCTTCGCCGGTGAAGATGCTCCAGGCGGGGATGAGGTCGACGGCCGGATCACCCAGGCACAGGCAGCAGAAGTCGATGACGGCGCTCAGGCGGCCGTCGCGCAGCAGCAGGTTGCCCGGTTCCAGATCGCCGTGAATCCATACCGGCGGGCCGCCATAAACCGGAGCGATTAAGGCAGCTTCCCAGGCGAGCGTGACAGCGTCGCTACCGATTAGGTCTCGCGAACGGGCGATAGCGTCGCGGGTGTCGACATCGCGCGCGGCCAGCGGCGCGCCGCGGCCGCCGGATGCCACGTCGGCCGTCGGGCCGCCGGTGGGATCGGCCGCTTGCAAAGCGTGGATGAACTGCGCCAGATCGATCGCTGTTTGGACGGTATCGGCCGCGGAGTTATCGATAGCGCTCTCTCCCTCCAGCCAGCGATAGATGGCCCACGGCCATGGGTAGCCCTCGCCTGGCTTGCCCAGCACTAGTTGCTGCGGCACGGCCAGCGGCAGGTGTGGAGCCAGTGGCGGCAACCAATGCCGTTCCAATTCCGCTTGCTCGATGGCCCAGTGGATGCGTGGCATACGGACGACCATGTTGGCGCCCAGACGAAAGAGGGCGTGGTCGGTTCCGCTGGTAGTGACGGGGGCGAGAGGGAGGTGGGCAAAAGAGGGAAACTGGGCGGAGAGGAGACGATGGACAAGTTGAGCGTCGATATCTGCCTCATCGGCGTGCATTTTGTCGGCGCCCATAAAGGATGTCTTGTTTTGCCTGGGGGGTAGCGACTTGCTTGATGAGTTCGCCCCCTTGTCGGGACTACTTACCCACCGAGATAGGCTTGCTTCACCAGCGGATTCCGGCTGATTTCGGCGGCCGAGCCTTCCAGCACCACGTTGCCCGTTTCCAGCACGTAGGCTCGCGAGGCATATTTGAGCGCCAGGTTGGCGTTCTGTTCCACGAGCAGCAGGGTGATCCCGGACTGGTTGATCTCGTGCAGGGTCTTGAACAGGTTTTGCACCAGCAGGGGCGAGAGACCCATCGAGGGTTCATCGAGCAGGATCAGGCGTCCGTTGGTCATAAGTGCCCGCCCCACGGCCAGCATCTGCTGCTCCCCGCCGCTCAGCAGGTCGGCCAGTTGGCTCTTGCGCTCGTCGAGCCGCGGAAAGGCGGCAAACACGCGCTCCAGGTCGCGGGCGATGGCCTCCTTGTCCTTGCGCGTGTAGGCGGCCAGCTTCAGGTTCTCCAGCACGGTCAGGTTACCGAAGATGCGCCGGCCTTCGGGCACAAGCGAGATGCCGTATTTCCTGACGATCTGGCTCGCTGATTGGCCCAGCAGGTTTTCGCCCCGATAGGTGATGCTGCCTGAGACAACCTGGCCGCCCATCTCGCCGATCTGACCGATGATCGTCCACAGCGTGGTCGACTTGCCGGCCCCGTTGGCGCCGATGAGGGTGACGATTTCGCCTTCTTCAACCTCAAATGATATGTCGTGGAGCGCCTGGATCGCGCCATAGCGGACAGCCAGGCCATTGACTGACAGGAGCATCAGTGAACCTCCTCGCCCAGGTAAGCCTCGATGACTCGCGGGTTGTTCCTGATTTCTTCCGGCGTGCCTTTGGCAATGGTCTTGCCAAAATCGAGCACCTGAATCCAGTCGCACACGTTCATGATGACCCGCATTTGATGCTCGATGATCCAGATGGTGACCTGAAAGTGCTCGCGCACCCATTGAATCAACTCGACCAGTTGGCCGATCTCGCCCTGGTTCATGCCTGCGGCCGGTTCGTCCAGCAGGAGCAACTTGGGCTTCATGACGAGCGCACGGCAAATCTCAACGCGCCGCTGAAGGCCGTAGGGGAGATTGCGCGGCCGCTCCTGCGCGTATTGCACAAGGCCGAAAAGCTCCAGCAAGTCAAGCGCCTCCGCGCGGACGCGCCGCTCCGCGCGCCGCAGGCGAGACGTGAGGAAGAACGTATCGAGAAATCCATATTCCATCTGGGAATAATGGGCGATGAGCAGATTATCCATGACCGAGAGTTCGTTCCAGAGGCGTATGTTCTGGAACGTGCGGCCGATGCCCAATGAGGTGATTTGATGCGGCCGCAGGTCGTTGAGCAGGTGACCCTCGAACCGCAGTTCGCCCGCCTGTGGCTTGTAGAGGCCGCACAACAGGTTGAAGATGGTCGTCTTGCCGGCTCCATTTGGCCCGATCAGGCCCACCGTCTGGCGCTCTTCGAGCGTGGTGGAGAAGCCGGCGACGGCCATCAGCCCGCCGAAGGAGTGGGTCAGGCCGTCAATCTGTAGCAGGGGCACGGGTGATGATCTCCTCTGCGGGGACGAAATATTTCTTGAGTCGCGGGAAGATGTCGATCAGCTCGCGGTCGCCCATGATGCCGGTGGGCCGGAAGAGCATCAGGCCGATGAGCAGCAGGGGGGTGAGCACCCAGCGGAACAGGTCCAGCGGCCGCAGCAGTTCGAGCAGCACCGTGAAGGCGATGGCGCTGATGATCGACCCGCTGATCGAGCCGATCCCGCCCAGATAGACCATGACCAGGATGAGCGTGGACTGGAGCAGGAAGTAGCTCGATGGGTTGATGAAACCCAGGAGATGGGCGTGCAGCCCGCCGGCGACTCCGGCCAGGCCGCAGCCGAGCATGAAAGCAATAATCTTGAGCCGCCGCGTGTTGACGGTCATCACCTCTGCAGCGATCTCGTCGTCGCGGATAGCGACCACGCTCTTGCCGATGGTCGAGGTGACGAAGTTGCGGATGATGTAGATCGTGAACACCATCGACAGAAAGGTCCAGATAAGCAGCCAGGGTATATCGGCCACGCCGCCCATCACGCGCAACACGCCGCCCATGCCCATGAAGCCGCGCGGCCCGCCGATGGCGTCGACGTTTTCCACCAGGCTCTTGAAGATGAAATTGACCGCCAGGGTGATGATTGCCAGATAGTCGCCGCGCGTGCGGAAGGACGGGATGGAGACGAGCAGGCTGAAGAGCGCCGCGGCCACCCCCCCGATGAGCAGCGCCACCGGGAAGACCAGCAGCGAGAGCGCCGGCGGCAGGTTCACATCGCCCAGGAGCGAGTTCTCGCCGAACAGCGACACCGTGACGAGCGACGCCACGTAAGCGCCGACGCCCATGAACGCCGCATGTCCCACGGAGAATTCACCCATATAGCCGTTGATCAGGTTGAGGCTGACGGTCAGGATGATATTGATGCCGATGACGGCCAGGAGAAACTGGATATAGCCGGAGTATAGCCCCAGCCAGGACGGGATCACCGTCAGCAGGAACACAACGATGGCGAGGATGGTCAGTCCGTAGCGTCTCATGGATGGAATCTATACCTTGGTCCGGCGAGCCACGCCGAAAAGGCCGGTCGGCCGCACCACCAGGATGACCAGCAACAGCGTGAACGTGATGAGGTCACGATAAGTGGACGGCAGAAAGGCTACGACAAATACCTGGGTGAAGCCGAGGATGTAGCCGCCGACCATTGCCCCACGAATCGAGCCGATGCCGCCGAGGACGGCGGCGATGAACGCCTGCCAGCCGACCAGCAACCCCATGTCGTAGCTCAGGATAGGAAAGGCCGTGCCGTACATGACCCCGGCCAGCGCCGCCAGCGCCGAGCCGACGACGAAGGTCATGATGATGATCGTGTCGGTGGAGACGCCCATGAGCGGTACGGCCAGCCGGTCGTAGGAGATGGCGCGCATGGCCATACCCCATTTGGTTCGCTGCACCAGCAAGGCAAGGGTAACCATCGTAAGGATCGAGAGCAGGATGACCATCAGCTTGACATTGGTGATGGTCAAGCCGCCGAACGTATACACCTGCTTGGGGAACAACTGCGGGAACTGGCGGTCGCGCGCGCCGAGCAGAGCCAGATTACCGTATTCCAGCAGCAGGCCGAACATCAGGGCGGTGATGACCAGATAGAGCCGTTGCGCTCCTTTTTTTCGCAATGGCCGATAGGCCACACGTTCGATGGTGACGCCCACGAGGGCGGTCAGCGACATCGTCATAACAAGCGTGAGCAGCACGACCGCCCAGAGCGGCAGCTCAATGGGCAGGCGCAGGGCAAAGCCACCGAGCAGGAACGTGCCGATGAAAAACCCCAGGTACGCGCCCACCATGAAGATATCGCCGTGGGCGAAGTTGATCATCAGCAGAACGCCATAGACCATCGTGTAGCCGCAGGCAATCAGAGCCAGGAAGCTGCCCCATTGGATGGCGTTCAGCAGGTGTTGCAGAAATGTATCGATTGTCACGTGTGCGTCGGATTTCCGGTTGGTTAACAGCAACGAATAGCACGACGGCGCATGACGGGCACTCAATCGTGCTATTCGTTAGTTAAAGCGCTACTCTGTGCAGCTATGGGCCTACGGGCAAACCGACTTGTAGAAAACAGCCTCGCCGCCCTGAATCTGGACGATGACCGCGCACTTGATTGGATCGCCCTGCTCGTCGAAGGTCATCGTGCCGGTGATGCCCTCGAAGTCCTTGATGGCGGCCATTCCATCCCGGACGCACGTGCGGTTCTCTTCCAGACTGCCGGCGAGTGAGCCGCAATTTTTAATCGCCTGGGTGACGATTTGCATCGAGTCCCAGGTCAGCGCGCCGACGTCGCTGGGGATTTCGCCGTGGCGAGCCTGGAATTTGTCGATGAACTCCTTTGTCGCGCCGGTCGCGCCGGAAGCGGCGTAGTGGGTGCTGTAGAAGAAGCCCTCGCAGGCATCGCCGCACAACTCCAGCAATTGGGGATCGCCCCAGGAGTCGCTACCCACGATCGGCAGGGTGATGCCCAGGTCCTGGGCCTGCTCGACGATGAGCGGCACTTCGCTGTAGTACTGCGGCGTGAAAAGCACCTGGCAGTCGGTGGCCTTGATCTTGGTCAACTGGGCGCTGAAATCCTGATCGCCGGTGGTGAATGACTCGAAGGCGACAACTGAGCCGGGACCGTGCAGCCCTTCCCAGGCGCTCTTGAAGTTATCGGCCAGCCCCTTGGGGTAATCGCTGGCGACGTCGAAGAGGACGCAGGCCTTCTCGGCGCCGAACTGCTCGGTGGCAAAATTGGCGACGACCGGCCCCTGGAACGGGTCGAGGAACGGCGCGCGGAAGACCCATGGGCGGTTGAGCGTGGTGTTGGGGTTGGTCGACCACGGGCTGATCATCGGCGTCGCCAGGTTGTTGGCCACCTCGCCCGCGGGCACGGCGGCCACGCTGGCGTTCGGGCCGACCAGCACCAGCACATTGTCCTGGGTGACGAGCTTGTTGGCCGCGGCGGCCGCGCCTTCGGCCGTGCCGTTGTTGTCCTCGACGACCAGTTCGATGTTGTACTTCTTTCCGCCGACGTCCAGACCACCCGCGGCATTGACCTCTTCGGCGTACATCTCGGCCGCGACGCGCGAGTGCTCGCCGACCTTGGGGATGCTGCCGGTCAATTCGAGATTAAGGCCGACCTTGATGGTATCACCGCCTCCGCCTCCCGCCTGACAGGCGGCCAATACCGCCGCGCCGACAAGCGCCAGAACAAGTAGCGCAAATCTCTGTGCTTTGATCATCGATCCATACCTCCAAGCAACTGGTTTTTAAGGAGAGAAACTTTATCGAAATGTGGTTGATGGCGCAAGAAATGCGTCGGAGGTTGGTTTGTCCAAAAGAGAAAGACCTCTGAGGTTTGCCGCAAACCTCAGAGGTCTTGTGTCATCTACGCATACTCCTCAACCGGAATACACACACAGAACAAATTCCGATCCCCATACACATTATCGATCCGGCTGACCGACGGCCAGACCTTGGCGCGGCGTACCCAGTCGGCCGGGTAGGCGGCTTGCTCGCGGGTGTAGGGGCGATCCCAGGTCTCGGCCAGCACGACCTCGGCCGTGTGCGGCGCGTGCTTCAGCGGATTGTCCTCGCGGTCCATCCGCCCTTCTTCGATGGCGCGAATCTCCTCGCGGATGATGACCATCGCCTCGATGAAACGGTCGATTTCGGCCAGCGATTCGCTCTCTGTCGGCTCGATCATCAGCGTGCCCGGCACCGGGAATGACAGGGTCGGCGCATGGAAGCCGAAGTCCATCAGCCGCTTGGTGATGTCTTCGGCCGTGATGCCCGACGTGTCCTTCAGGCCGCGCGGATCGACGATGCACTCATGGGCCACGCGATCGTTCAGCCCACGATAGAGCACCGGGTAATGGGGAGCCAGCTTCTCGGCCATGTAGTTGGCGTTCAGGATGGCGATCTCCGTGGCCACGCGCAGCCCCCATTCGCCCATCATGGCGATGTAGGCGTAGGGAATGGGCAGGATCGACGCGCTGCCCCACGGCGCGGCCGAGACCGTGCCCAATGCTTCCGTGCCGCCCACGCCGGGGACGACCGGGTGGTTGGGCAGGAACGCAACCAGGTGCTCGGCGACGCAGATCGGCCCCATTCCCGGCCCACCGCCGCCGTGGGGGATGGCGAACGTCTTGTGCAGGTTCAGATGGATGACGTCCGGCCCGAAATCGCCGGGGCGGCAGATGGCGACCAGTGCGTTCATGTTCGCGCCGTCCATATAGACCTGCCCGCCGTTGTCGTGGATGATCTTGCAGATCTCGCCGATGGCCTCTTCATAGACACCGTGAGTCGAGGGATAGGTGATCATCAGCGCCGACAGGTCGTCGCGGTGCTGCTGAGCCTTGGCCCGCAGGTCGTCGACATTGACGTTGCCGTTGTCGTCGGAAGCGACGACAACCACTTCCATGCCGGCCATCGCCGCGCTGGCGGGGTTGGTGCCGTGGGCGCTGGCGGGGATGAGGCAGACGTTGCGGTTGCCCTCGCCACGGGCAATCTGGTAAGCGCGAATGGTGAGCATGCCGGTGTATTCGCCCTGCGCGCCGGAGTTGGGCTGCAGGGAGCAGCCGGCAAAGCCGGTGATCTCCGACAACCACGACTCCAGATTGTGGAGCAGTTCCTGATACCCCTGAGCCTGATCGAGCGGCACGAACGGGTGCAGCGCGGCGAAGCCGGGCAGGGTGATAGAGAGCATCTCGGCCGCGGCGTTGAGTTTCATCGTGCACGAGCCAAGCGGGATCATCGAGTGCACCAGCGAGATGTCGCGGTTTTCCAGGCGCTTGATGTAGCGCATCATCTCCATCTCCGACAGGTAGCTGTTGAAGACGGGATGGGTCATGAAATCGCTTGCGCGCCGGAGCGGCTCAGCATAATCCAGATCGGCCGCGTCGGCCAGGGCGTCGATGTCGATTTCGCCCTCTTTCGCGCCGAACACGGCGAAGAGGGTTTCCAGGTCGGTCACGGTGACGGTTTCGTCGAGCGACAGGCCGACCGAGCCGTCGTCGTTGTAGCGCAGGTTGACTTCATGGGCCAACGCCGCACCGCGCAGTTCTATGTCCCCGCGACGGCCGCCGCGGATCGTCAGCGTGTCGAAGACCGGATGCGCGTTGACCTCATAGCCGAGCTGCTTAAGCCCGGCGGCCATGACCTCGGTCAGCAGGTGAACGCGGGTGGCGATGCGCCGTAGCCCGACCGGCCCGTGATAAACGGCGTACATCGAGGCCATGACGGCCAGAAGCACCTGCGCCGTGCAGATGTTGCTGGTCGCCTTCTCGCGGCGGATGTGCTGCTCGCGGGTGGTCAATGTCAGGCGATAGCCCTTCTTGCCGGTGGCGTCGATGGTGACGCCCACGAGGCGGCCGGGCATAATGCGCTTGTATTCGTCCTTGGTGGCGAAGAAGGCTGCGTGTGGGCCGCCATAGCCCATCGGCACGCCGAAGCGCTGGCTGTTGCCCAATGCCACATCCGCGCCCCACTCGCCGGGGGGCGTCAGCAGTACCAGCGACAGCAGGTCGGTGGCGGCGACGACGAGTGCCCCGTTGGCATGGGCCTTCGCCGCGAAATCGCGATAGTCGTAGACGTCGCCGTTGGTGGCCGGATATTGCACCAGCACGCCGAAGGTCGCCTCGGCGAAGTCGTAGGTGGCGTGGTCGCCGACGACGACCTTGAATCCGAACGGTTCGGCGCGGGTGCGTACGACGGCGATGGTCTGCGGATGTACCTGATCGGAGACAAAGAAGACGTTGGCCTGGGAGTTGCGCGGCAGGGCGCGATGGCACAGGGTCATCGCTTCGGCCGCGGCCGTGGCCTCGTCCAGCAGCGATGAGTTGGCGATCTCCAGGCCGGTCAGGTCTGTGACCATTGTCTGGAAATTGATGAGCGCTTCGAGGCGGCCCTGCGAGATCTCCGGCTGATAGGGTGTGTAGGCCGTATACCAGCCGGGGTTCTCCAGCACGTTGCGCTGGACGACCGGCGGGGTGATTGTGCCGTAGTAGCCCATGCCGATGAAGGAGCGATAGACCTTGTTCTTGCCGGCGATGCGGCGCAGCTCATCGAGGACGGCCTGTTCGCTACGCGGCGGGTCCATGGCCAGATAGCCATCCATGCGGATGGACGCGGGGATGGCTTGGTCGATCAACTCATCCAGTGAGTCGAGGCCGAGGTCGCGGAGCATGGCGGTGACGTCGTGGCTGCGCGGGCCGATGTGGCGCTTCACGAAGCGGTCGGCGGGCATGAGCAGGTCGCGGTTGCTGAGTTGGGGCGCGCCGTTGCCGGCGGCCGAGTCAGGAGCTTCGATGATATCCTGCCAGTTGGCGCGGGGAGTGGGTGATGTCATGGGATAATTCCTCCGACAAACGATGAACTACGATCCACGAACGACGATCCGGCGCTCCGGATTCTTTATTCGTAGTTCGTCGCTCGTCGTTCGTAGTTTGTTAGTGTTCGCGCGTCGCGTTGTAAGCTTCGTAAGCGGCGGCGTCCATCAATGCGTCGACCTGGGACGGGTTGGTCATGCGCAGACGAACGAGCCAGGTACCGTAGGGGTCGCCGTTAAGGGATTCGGGTGAATCGACGGCCGCGTCATTGACAGCGATGATTTCGCCATCGACGGGGAGCAGCACGTCGGACGCCGCCTTGACCGACTCGACGACGCCGAACGGGTTGCCCGCGTTAATCGTGTCACCTACGCTCGGCAGTTCCACATAGACGATGTCGGACAGGGCGTCTTGCGCATAGTCGCTGATACCGACTACTGCCTCGTCCCCTTCCACGCGAATCCATTCATCGCTCTTGGCGTAGCGCAGATCGG
>DAOMSB010000029.1:0-31669 GCA_035446145.1 Promineifilum sp. (SeqCode)
ATGAGACCTTGTCGCTTGGCCCCGCGCGGGGGATGAGCAACGAGATGACGGCCGCTCGCGCGCAAATTCGCATCGCCGGTGGACTGTTATTGTGCGTGCACACCCGCCGATGAAAGACCTGACAGGTGGGCGCGTGGAGTTGTCGGTTTGACGGGAGCGTTCGGTGCGCCCACCTGTCAGGTCCGGGTTAGGTCAGGTGAATTACGAATTACGAACCGATGAAAGACCTGACAGGTGGGCGCGTGGAGTTGTCGGTTTGACGGGGGCGTTCGGTGCGCCCACCTGTCAGGTCTGGGTGCGGTCAATAATCCCAATTATTGGTATACTTCGCTCCGCCGGTGGCAGATTACCCGGCTGGATAAAACTGCGGCGGTCGATGCACCCGCCTCAACAAAACAAGGAGAACCAAATGACCCAGGTAGAAACACCGGCCGTTGCTCCTCGAGCAGCGGCCGTTACTTTTAGTCGAGCGGCGATCATCGCTGTGGCGGCCTACGCCGGAGCGCAAATGCTGTCCGATATCGCCAGCCTGAAGATCGGCGTCGTGGCCGGATTCGCCGTCGATATGGGCACCTTTATCTATCCCATCACCTTTACCCTGCGCGACGTGGCCCACAAGATATTGGGTAAACGCAATGTCCGCACCTTGATCGTCATGGCTGCGGTCATCAATCTGGTTATGGCGGCCTACCTGGCGTGGGCGGCCACCGTGCCGAGCGATCCCAGCTGGGGGCTGGGCGATTCATTCAGCGCGATCCTGGGCCCGGTCTGGCGTATTGTGATCGCCTCGATTCTGGCCGAGCTGGTCAGCGAGCTGGTCGACACCGAGATCTATCACTGGTTTGTGACGAAGGTGACGACCCGCTACCAGTGGGCGCGCGTCCTGTCCAGCAACAGCATCAGCATCCCCATCGATAATTTTATCTTCGCGGTTGGCGCGTTTGGCCCATTGCCGGGGCTGGAAAATAGCCCGCTCAGCTTGCCGTGGCCGGTCGTGTGGCAGATATTCCTGTTCAATCTCGTGGTGAAATATTTAGTGACGCTGATCAGCTTGCCGCTGATCTACACGACGCCCGACGCGGATTGGAGCCGGCGCGAAGAAAGCGATCGCTAGGCGGCGTTGAGGGTGGCCAGTTGTCCGCAACCGGCGGCGACGTCGATGCCCCGCCGCTGGCGGACGGTGCTGGGCAGTCCGTAGCCGGCCAGGACAGCCTGGAACGCCTTCACCGCCGGCGCTTGAGTCGGCCGGCCGTCGAAGCCGATGGTTGGGTTGAGGGGGATCAGATTGACGTGGGCATCCAGCCCTTGCAGCAAGTGGCCCAATGCGTGGGCTTGTTCGGGGTCGTCGTTCTCGCCTTCAATGAGCGCCCACTCGAAAAAGATGCGCCGGCCCAGGGTTTGGGTGTAGTCGCGGCAGGCAGCGATCAACTCCGCCAGCGACCAGCGGCGCGCCGTCGGCACCAGCCGCGTCCTTTCCTCGTCCGTGGCGCCGTGGAGGCTAACCGCCAAGCGAAACGGCCGCCGCTCTTCGGTCAGCCGCCTGATCCCCGGCACAACGCCCACGGTGCTGAGGGTGATGAAGCGTGGCGCGATGGCCAATCCGCGGTGGTCCATCGCCGCATCCAGAGCGGCCATCGTAGCGTCGTAGTTGTGCAGCGGCTCGCCCATGCCCATCAGGACGATGTTGCGCAGGGTGTCGTCGCGCCCGCGCAGTGTCCGGGCGACGTGGACGATCTGGGCCATGATCTCGCCCTGGGACAGGTGTCGCCGAAAGCCCATCTGGCCGGTGGCGCAGAAGATGCAGCCCATGGCGCAGCCCACCTGGGTGCTGACGCAAGCCGTGGCGCGGCCGCGGAAATACATGAGCACCGTTTCGATCGCCTGAGCATCAGCCAGACCCAGCAAGTACTTTTCGGTGTGGCCGTCGGCGCTGTCGATGGTCGAGCGCATGGACAGAACGCCGATGCCGGTCTCGGCCGCCAGTCGTTCCGCCAGTTCAGGCCGCAGAGCAGGTATCCCGGCGATATTCGTCGCCAAGTCGCGGTATAGACCTGACCACACTATGCTCGCGTAGTAGTCGCTGTAGCCCCAGCCGGCCAGAAGGTCGCCCAGTGCCGGGCGGCTTAAATCATAGAGGTTGATCGGCGACTGATTGGAAGAAGTCATCACGATGGATTGTAGCCCGATGGGCGGCCGGTAACAATCCGTCGAGCCCGCCGGCTTTCCGCGCCGGGCGTTCGTGCTAAAATCGGCCCATGCTGAACCTCTACAGTTGGAACGTTAATGGTCTGCGCGCGCTGCATCGCAAGGACGTATTTCTCGATTGGCTGGCAACCACGCAGCCCGACATCGTCGCCGTGCAGGAGACGAAATGCCGTCCTGATCAACTTGACGACATCCTGCGCGACCCGCCCGGATACTATTCCTACTGGGCGGCGGCCGAGCGCGCCGGTTACAGCGGTACGGCCTTGTTCACCAGACGTAAACCGCTCGCCGTCCAAATCGGTCTTGGCCTGACGGACTACGACCGCGAAGGGCGCACCATCGTAGCCGATTATGGCGACTTCGTTCTCATCAACGCCTACTTCCCCAACGGCAGCCGGGACCACAGCCGCGTGCCATTCAAAATGCAGTTCAACGCGGACTTTCTGCATTACATTGAAGCGCTGCGGGCCGAGGGGCGCTCAGTCATTTTTTGCGGCGACGTCAATACATCCCACCAGGAGATCGACCTTGCCCGGCCCCGGCAGAACCGGAACACGACCGGCTTTATGGACATCGAGCGGGAATGGATCGATCAGGTGATCGCGCATGGGTATATCGATACCTACCGCGCACTGAATCCGGACAAGACAGGAGCCTACACCTGGTGGTCGCAGGTGAGCTTTTCGCGGGAGAAGAATGTTGGCTGGCGGCTGGACTACTTTTTCGTCTCTCCCGACCTGTGGCCCCGCGTGGCCGGCGCGGGGATTCATCCCGACATGCCGGGTTCTGACCATTGCCCCGTCAGCTTGACGTTAGATTTTACCTGATATGGAAACTGATCCGGCTGCGCGGTCGCGGTTCATGGGGGTGGCCAGGGGAGAGATACTGGTCATCCTCTTAATCCTGATCATCGCCGCCGTGACGCGCCTCGGCCGCCCTGACCTGACCGAATTCAAGGCGGATGAGGGTCGTTTGCTGACCCTGGCTCTGGAGATGGCCGGCGGCGAATTCGCCTGGCGCGGGATCAGCAGCTCGACCGGCTTCCCCAACGCGCCCATGAGCGTGTGGCTCTACGCGCTTCCGCTGCGGTTGTGGCCTCATCCCTATGCGGCCACGTTGTTCACTGGTTTGCTTGGCGTGGCGGCCGTCGGTGGGACCTACTGGCTCACTCGACGTTATTGGGGCGTGCGTGCGGCGGCCGTGGCGGCCCTGATGCTGACTGTAAGTCCGTGGGCCATCATTTTCTCGCGCAAAATCTGGGCACAGGACCTGCTGCCGTTCTTCGCCGTGGGGTGGGCTATCGGCGCGACGCTGGCCTTTGTCGAAGGGCGCAAAGCTTTCCTGCTCTTGCATCTGGTTTGTCTGGCGATTGCCGTTCAGATTCATCCCGCGGCGTTTGGATTGGTGCCGGCGACTCTCCTGTTTCTGCTCGTCTTTCGCCGGCGAGTCGATTGGCGCTATGTGTTTCTTGGGGGAGGGCTGGCAGCGCTGACGGCCGCGCCGTTTCTGTGGTATTTGTTCGGCCGCCGGCAAGCGGAGGGCGGCCTGTCGCTTTCGTCCGGCGGTGCGGTTCGCCCGATCTCCCTGGATTCGCTGCGGCTGATCTTCACCATCTCCACCGGCGAGGGCGCTCGTTCTCTGGCGGGGGCAGGTCATAATGGCTTGCCGGGGGAAACAATCGTGCGTTGGCTATGGCTGGCGTGGATCGTCTGTGGGGTGATATGGGCGATCCGGCAACTGATCGGCCGTTGGGATATACCTGCGTCGAAGGTCGCCTTCATCTGTCTCGTCTGGTTCTTCGTTCCCGCGCTGGCGTTTGTGTGGCAATGGACGCCGGTCTATCTCCATTACTTCATCGCCGTAATGCCCGCGCCGTTTGTGTTGGCGGGTGCGTTCTTCAGCCGCCTGCTTGATGCACTTCCTCCCCGTGGCCGGGTGGCTGCCTGGGCCGTGGTGATTGCCCTCATCGCGATGCAACTGGCGTCCTGGGTGAGTGTGATGGCCGCTGTGGCCGCCAACCCGTTGGCCGGTGGGTTCGGAATCCCACTGGGGGCCAAGCTGTCGGCCGCGGATAGCGCGCGGCGTTTGCTGAATGAGAGCGGGGCGACGGAGGTGTTGCTGGCGGGCGATGGCTCGAACCCTGAGAGAGAAGATTTCCCCGCCGAGTTCCGGGCCTTGTTGCACGATGTGCGGCTGCGCTATGTTGATCTCAACCGGGAAGCCGTGTTCCCCGGCGCTCTGAGCGTCGTGCTGCTGGATACGCCCCTGGCCGGCGGCCCGGCTTCGACGCGTGAGCTTTATGAGCGGGCCGCCGAAGATGAAACGTTATTCCCTGTCTCCGGTACAGATTTAGCCTATACGACGATGACGCTATCGCCAAACTCTTTCCCCGCGGCCGGCGTCATCTTGCAGCCGGAGCCTCTTCTGGCGAATTTTGTCCGGTTTTTTGGCCACAATAAGCTTCGCCTGACGCCGGAAGGTCAATTATGGGATGTTTATTGGCGCCCGGCCGGCAACCCTGATCCGTCGGATTATCATCTGTTTAACCACCTGATTGACGGCAGCGGCGCGCGCATAGCCCAGGCGGATGGAGCTGCGTTTTCCGGTGACCAATGGCGCGCGGGCGATGTGGTCATCAGTCGCTTTATGTTACCGTTGACGGGCGAGGCGCAACCGCCGCTAACCATGCGTGTGGGGATGTATCGCTTTCCTTCTCTGGAGAATGTGCCCGTGCTGGATGAAGCCGCCAATCCGGCATCGGATGCCATCGAACTCCCTCTCAATCCGTAGGGCCATCACCTGTTAAAAGAGATCGCAAATCCACATCCGGCCGCGGGAAAATGATGTACCCATGCCCGGCCGCCTCATCCAGCAGTCTGCCCGCGATTGTGCTGAAGGTCTCGCCTGTCTCGGGATGGCGTTCGTCCGGCAACAGTTCCGCGAGCGGCACGGCAATGTGGGGATAGAGCAGCAAGTCTCTATCGGGCAGATGGCGAGGGCGGCCATCTGCGGGTGTGTAATCGAATGATTCGTCGTCATAGGTGACGATATCCAGGTCGATTGTGCGCGCCGCGAATTTGTCGGCCGTTCGTCGCCGCCCCAAACGATATTCGATATCGGCAAGCAGGCCATCTTTCAACTCTGCCGGTGATAGTGCAGTTTCCAGCAGCACCACAGCGTTAAAGTAACCGGGCTGATTGCATGACCCGACGGCCGACGTCTCATAAACGGTCGATACGTCGATTACCGTTGCCGCCTCGGCCAGCAGCCGGACGGCGGCCGGGATGTTCTGCTCCCTGTCGATATTCGAGCCGAGAATGACGGCGACGCGATGTTGATCGTTGGTTGTGGGATTGTGCGGCATTATTGTTCCTGGGGGAATCCCACGCTTATTGGTGACGCAAAACCGGACGGGTTCGCTCTCTTATCTAGAGGCCAAAATCTTCGCGAGACCGCTCGATCTCGATGCCTACCGAGCGGGCAAAACGCAACGCGCCCGGCTTTTCTACCCGCACCTGAACTCGACTGACGGTTGTGTCCTCCAGAACCAGCCGCGCGATCTCCGTCGATAGCCGTTCCACGAGAAGGAAGGATGACGCTTCGACAAAATCGATGATGCGTTTGCTGATGTCCTTGTAATTGGTGGTGTCGTCGATATCGTCGGTCTCGGCCGCGCGTCTGATGTCGGTGAAGATGACAATGTTAATGAGAATATCCTGCTTTTTGACTCGTTCATCCGGGTTAATGCCGATGATGCCACGAATCAGCAGATCGCGAATCAATACCTTATCCATCTATATCCTGTTTCCTTGGCTGAATCAGCCGGGTGTCTTGCCGCTAACGGTGCCTTCCAGATCGGTTAGCCGCGCAAATTCCTGTATGGTCGTTGAGTTGCGCAAGCGCACACGCCGCCACTCGAAGCGGTCGTTGAATCCGTGCCAGCTGCCGTTCTCGGTTGTGACTGCTCCCCAATAATCCAGCTCCTTCAAGACCTGAATCGTCTCGTCATTATACGTCCCGCCCGGATAACAGAAGTATCTGGGTTTATAGCCGATATGGGCCGCCAGGGTTTCCTGCGAGCCGAGGAGTTCCCAAATGAGGCCGTCGCGCGATTTGGTGGTCAGATCGGGGTGAGTGCGCGAGTGGGATTCGATACGATGGCCGGCGCGCGACATCTCTTCAAGCATTTCCCAATTCATATAGCCTTCGCGGCCCGAATCGATGAATTCCGTGATCACGAAGAAGGTGCCTTTGAATCCATATTCCTGAAGGATGGGGAAAGCATTCTCATAGTTATCGAGGTAACCGTCGTCAAACGTGATCACGATTGGCTTTTCGGGCAGCTCGGTGTGGGCCACGATAGCGGTTGACAGATCGTACAGGTCAACTGGTGTATATCCGTTGTCCTTCAGGTAAGCCATCTGTTGCCGGAAGGCGTCGGGCGGCACGGAGAGATCCACCCGGTAGATGTCGGAATCGGGCGGCGGCTCACTGACATAATGGTACATCAGGATCGGCACCTTCAGCGTCCAGCTGTAGATGCCCGATGGCGTCGGCATGGGCATGTTGACGATGGATTCCGTCGTGGCCGGCGCCGTCACCGGCGGGGTTGGCGGATCGGCGGCGGCCGTCTGTGTAGCCATGATCGCCACGGTCGCCACGGCTGCCGGATCGGTAGTCGCAGTTGGCGCCGGGGAGGGCGAGGGTGGGGCCGATAGCGTTGGCGCGGGCGGTGGCAATACCGGCACGGAAGGCTCTGTTGCCTGTAATGCTAACCCTGATTCGGTCGCCTGTGCGACGGCCGGGGCGGTTGGCTCGAGTTCAGTCTTCTTCGCACCACCACAAGCGGCCGGCAGCGCGCCGACCGCCATCAATAAAATAAACATCAAAATACCCAACCTGGCGGGCGGGTCATGTCGTCTTTCGTTCATTAAGAGCTTCCACAAATCATGCATCTTGTCTGTCAGAATAGCCAACCGGTAATACTCCGTCAAGCGCGCAATACCCTTTCGTAGAGAATGCTGAGCAATCGCTTGAACGATCGCGACCAGGTATCCTATTATGATGAATTTATTGACGAAAATTGACTTTCAACAGGCCCACTGATAGAATCACATCTATATTTTCAGGTTGAGGACTGCCTATCATGGATTTTGAGCAATTGGAACAGGTCGAAGTTGAGACTGTCTATATGACGGATACGGCGGCGGAAACCGTGCGCAACCTTCTGATCCAGAAGAATGTTCCCGACTATGGCTTGCGCGTATTTGTGGCCGGCGGCGGCTGCTCTGGCATGCAGTATGGCATGGCCCTTGAGGCCGAGCCGCGCAACTATGATCACATCGTCGAGAAGGACGGCGTTAAGGTCTTCATTGATCCGACCAGCATGATGTACCTGAATCAGGCGACGATCGACTATGTCGATAGCATCATGGGCGGCGGCTTCAAGATCGAGAACCCGAACGCGGTCACTTCCTGTGGTTGTGGCTCTTCCTTTAAGACGCAGGAGAGCGAAGGCTACTCCGAGCCGGCCGGTGGTGGCTGCGGCTGCGGGCACTGATTTCGTTCATCGCACCGGATATATAACGAGGGTGGTGGGTCTGTTGGCCGCCACCCTTTTTCTTTATCGGCGGGCCGAGGAATTGATCGATGAGCATGCGCTATTTCACGCTGGATGAGGCGAATACCCTGTTGCCGGAGCTGGAGCCATTGGTCGGCCGCCTGCTCGAATTGCGCGCCCGTGTGACTCATGAGAGCCGGTCGATGGGGAACGTCCTGTCTGATTTGCATAGCAATGTGGGCGGGCCGAGCGCCTCTCGGCTGACGAAAGAGTTTGAGGAGATCGAGCTACTCATCAGGCGCATCCAGTCCTATGGCTGCGTGGTCAAGAGCCTTGAGGCCGGTCTACTGGACTTTCTGTGCGAACGGGATGGGCGGGATGTTTTCCTGTGCTGGCGCTATGGGGAACCCTCGATTCAATTTTTCCATGAATTGCATTCAGGGTATTCGGGTCGCCAGCCGGTGTAGCGTACGCGCCTGAATTTAACCATCAATGAGCGGCCACATGGCCGCTTTTTCATGAATCCGGGCTTCGCCGTTCCCTGTGATGACGATGAATGAACGATAGCGCTTCATCCCGCGTGATCACGTCGCCGGATGCCTGGGCTTCTTCCAGCAAACGTAACAGGCGGCCGATCTCGTTCCCCGGCGCTATCCCAAGCTCGTCCATGATAGCCTGCCCGTTCAGAAGCCGGGCAGGCGCAATCGTCTGCTCATATCCGTTGAAATAGGTATCAATGAGTGTTTCGAGCACGACGCGAAGCGGCTCCCAACTCTCCTGATCGAGATGGCCCTCGTAAGTGGCGAAATGATCGGCGATGGCGAGCAAAGCCACATCCAGCCCGGCCGGCCCCAGAGCGCGGAAGTAGCGATAGATGGTGCGGCGTGATGGCACGTGCCGATCGTTGGCCAGAAGCAATGGCCGCATGTGGCCCTCGACGATATGGCGACCGCGTTGCCGGACCTCGTTGCTGAAGCTGAGCGACGAGAGGCGCTCCTCGGCCATTGTTGCCCCTTTTCCATCATGACCCAGGAAGCGAATGCGGCCGTCGGGCGCGATCGTCCGGGTGACGGCTTTGCCGATGTCGTGGAACAGGCCGCCCCACATCAACAGCAACCGTGTCTGGATGCCACCGTCGAGCAGGATCGCCAGATGATCTTGCATCGGCCGTCGGTAGGGAGCCAGCAATGACTCGACAGCAGTTGACCAGGCTTCCGTGGAGGTATCTCCCTCGTCCATGATCAACGCGTCGATCGCCGCCCCAAATCGCAGGACGCTCAGCGTGTGCCGAAAGACATCCTCGTGATGTGGGGGGGATTGCGCCAGGCCGTCCAGTGCGGCAACTTCGGGCAACACATATTCCAGTATTCCCAAATCCTGTAGCAGAGCGACGCCGATATGGGGCGCACCGCCGGCCAGGAGTTTGGAAAGTTCGTCGCGTAACCGTTCGGGTGAGATGCGAGAAGGCAGCAGAGCGGCGGCGGCACGAGCTGCTGCCGCGGTTTCGGCCGTCAACTCGAAACCAAGCTGGGCGGCAAATCGCGCGGCGCGTATCGCCCGCACCGGATCATCGGTGAGAGAGTCTTCATGGATGCGCCGGATTTGGCCGGCGGCCAGATCGCCTAGCCCGTTGTGGCGGTCGATGATGTCCCTGGCGGCTTGGCTCTCGATGGGCAGGGCCATTGCGTTGATCGTGAAGTCGCGGCCGCGCAGATCATCCTCAAGAGTTGGCCCGCGAAAACGGGCGATATCGAGCGTCAGGTCTTTGCCGGGAGCGACAATGCGGCCGACGTCCCGCTCTTGATCGAGGACATAGGCCGGCAGGTTCAGAATATTGGCCACGCGAAAGGTTAACGGGATTGCGCCATTGGCCACAACGAGATCGATATCATGGATTGGACGCCCCAACAGCGCGTCGCGCACCGTGCCCCCGACGAGATAGACCGGCTGGGATTCGGCCGCAAGAATCGGGCGCAACCGGTCAACGAGGGGAGAAAGAGCCAATACGTCTGAGTTGGTCACATGAAATATCGTCGATGCAGCGCGCCGGTTAGCCAAATAAATGGGCAAATACTTCCGGTTTGAGGACCGCAATGAAGGGCAGGTTCCGGTATAACTCGTCAAAGTCCAGCCCGTAGCCGACGACGAATTCGTCCGGGATGTCGAAACCGATGTAGTCGACATGGACGTCGATCTCGCGCCGGGCGGGCTTGTTCAACAGAGAGCAAATACGCAAAGAGGCCGGTGAGCGGGCCAGGAGATTGCGACGCATATAATCCAGGGTGCGGCCGCTGTCAATAATATCTTCCACAATGAGGACATGGCGATTCTCGATAGGCGCTTTCAGATCCATGATTATCTGAACCGCGCCCATGCTGGTCGTCCCCTTGCCGTAGCTGGAGATGCCCATGAAATCGACACTGTGGGCGCGCTTAAGACCGCGGCTGATGTCGGACAGAAATACGAACGCCCCTTTCAATACACAAATCAGCAGCAGATCGTCCTTGTCGGCGTAATCCGCCTCAATTTGTGCGGCCATTTCCCCGATCCGGTTTTGCAGGGTGGGTTCGTCGATCAACACCGTTTCGATATCGGCCCAAATGTCACGCATGTTACCGCCCTCCCTGTCCATTGGTCAGCGCCGATGCCGGCGCAATTTGATGGCATTTTCGGCAGCGGGCTTCGTAGACCTCGGCCGCGCCCACCAGAACGACCGGATCGTCGAACGCTGCCGGGCTTCCCTCGATGAGGCGTTGTGTGCGGCTGGCGTCCTCACCACAGACCACGCAGATTGCGTGGAGCTTGCTGACATCTTCGGCGCGAGCCAGCAGCTCAGGCATTGGGCCGAACGGCAGGCCGCGGAAATCCTGATCAAGGCCCGCGCAAATAACTCGCTTGCCGCGGTCGGCCAGAGTTTCGCAGACCATGATGATGTCGCTATCGAAAAACTGCACTTCGTCGATAGCCACGACGTCGGTCTCAACGTCGACGGCGATCAGTATATCCTTGGATTGACTGACAGGTTGGGCCTGGAAATGCAGCCCATCGTGGGAGGTTACTTTTTCAACGTGGTAGCGGGAGTCAATGGCCGGCTTGAAAGCCTGAACCTGCTGGCGAGCGATGACGGCGCGACGCAGGCGGCGGATCATCTCTTCCGTCTTGCCGCTAAACATGCTGCCGCAGATGATTTCGATTCGTCCTCGTGGGTGCGTCCCATAGGATTGCATAGTTGCGATCGTCTCCTGGAATTAAAAAAGGCAGACACGCTGTTGAACGTATCTGCCTTATTATCCTCTGATCGGTTTTCTATTCAAAACCGTATGGCGGCCTGCGCCTAGTCAATCAGTTGTTCGTCGCGCATGTAGCGCTTGATCTTGATGAGGGCCGTTTGCCCCACACCCTGCAGAGCCAGAACGGCGTCATCGCCTTCCTTCAGCAGGTTCAGAACATCGCCAACCGTCACCAGGCCGGCCTGGGCCAGGGCGTTGTTCACGCGTGTCCCCAGCTCCATCTCTTCAACGGCGAAGTTTTCGACCTTGTGACTTTGTTTGACCGTCTCGGTTTGGACCTGGATGTCTTCACGCTTCTGCAAACGGCGCATGAAGCGATCGACCTGACCTTCGGTGTCCATCAGGCGCTGCGTGCCCGTATAGAACGGATGCGTACCCGACCAGACTTCGACGTTGATCTCCGGTTTGGTCGAGCCGACGGTCATGACGACCTCGCCCTCGACGATCACCTTTGCGTTGGGATACCACTTCGGATGGATTGATTCCTTCATCTCAAATTTACTCCCCAACGCTCTCGGTCTGAGCCGGATAGACGCTGATGACCTTGCGGCCGAAGCGACTCTCGAATGTCACCTGACCATCGATCAGGGAATAGATCGTGTAGTCGCTGCCTACACCCACGTTGTTACCGGGGCGATACTTCGTGCCTTTCTGGCGGACGATAATCATACCGGGGCCAACGTATTCACCACCGTAGCGCTTGATGCCGAGGCGCTTGGCATTGCTGTCGCGGCCGTTACGAGTAGAGCCGCCACCTTTCTTATGAGCCATCTTATATCTCTCCCTTAAAAATGCCTGGCCGGGCTACCCGGCAACGATCTCGTCAATGCGCAGGCGCGTATAATCCTGCCGATGACCGCGACGCCGGCGGTAGCGTTGTTTCGCCCGATACTTCCAGACAAGAATCTTCTTGCCCCGATATTGCTCTACAACAGTCGCTTTCACGGTGGCCCCGCCAACGGTCGGCTGACCGACATGAACGGAATCTCCGTCAGCGATCAGC
This sequence comes from Promineifilum sp. (SeqCode), assembly GCA_035446145.1. Lineage (GTDB taxonomy): Bacteria > Chloroflexota > Anaerolineae > Promineifilales > Promineifilaceae > Promineifilum. The sequence goes on from DAOMSB010000029.1 coordinate 12,059, forward strand.
AGGACATTGCCCAGTTCCACCTTGTCTCCGACTTCGTAGGGCAACTTCTCAACAGAGAAGGAATGTCCCTCTTCGGCGCGGTATTGCCGGCCACCACTTTCAACAATTGCGTACACCATAACCTCCAAAAAGAACCGGCATCCGTACTTGATGCCGGCTTTCGTCGTAATGACTTGTTGTTTATCAATCGTGACGCAGGCGTGGTTGGTGAACCTTTGTCACGCGAACGGGAATTATAGATCGCTTCCGGCGGGTTGTCAAAATTTCGCGCCGGATGCGCCGTGCCTGGCTAGAGGGGGAATCAATCCTCTTGTCGGGTCGCCGAGGATAGTGGCATTTGTTATACTGCCCGCTATCCTGTCAGACTTCGTCACGACGACGAGCCTGATCGCTGCGAAAATCATGACACGAATCGAGATCGAGGGTGACTTCGACGAATCAGCGCTTATTCGGCGCGCCAAAGTGGATCAGGAGGCTTTTGGCCTGCTCTACGAACGCTACTCGCAGCGAATATACCAATATATATATTACCGCACCAGCAGCGAGCCGGATGCGGAAGATCTGGCGGCCAGGACATTCATGCGAGCCTGGCAACATATTGGAAATTATGACGACAGGGGCGTGCCGTTTTCGGCCTGGCTCTATCGCATTGCCCACAATCTTGTGGCGAACTGGCATCGGGATCGCAGCCGCCGGAAGATCATCTCGCTGGACGACCTCAGTCGCTGGCAGGTGAATGAGGATGGGCCGGAAGCGAGTGCTCTCTTTGCGGAAGATCGCGCGACCTTGTTGAAAGCTGTTCGCCGTCTACCGGCCGATCGGCAGGAACTGTTGCTGCTAAAGTTTGTGGAGCATCTTTCGAACGCGGAAATCGGTGATATTATGGGTCGCAGCGAGGGCGCTATCAAATCTCTATACCATCGAACGCTGATGACCTTGCGCGACGACTTGCAGCCGGATATTCAGCCGGAACCGAAAACCTCGTCTTTTCGCAAGTTATTCGGCCGTTTGGGGGAGAAAGGGCAGGATCGCGAGTAGAGATGGCGTGCAATCCTGTTGCAACAAGATAATTGTGATAGTATATTTCGCTGCAGGCCGCAAATGGTCTGACGGTAGCGCTATTTAGTGGAGATAGACTCTTGAAAAACAAGCAATCATTGATTACCTGGCTCATAATCTTTGCCATTCTTGTTGGTAGCGGCATCATGACCATCATTCTTCCCTCCCTGTTTGGGGGAAGTTCGGCGACACCGTTGCCCTCGGAGACGACCACCGTCACCGTTCCCTTGCCCATTCCGATTGGCGGCCGCAGCGAGATCACGTTGCCCAGCTGGCAATGGATGCTTGGCCTGGGCCTGCTGGTCCCGGCCCTGGTCATCGGCGCGGGGTTGACGTTGGCTCTCATCTACATCCTCCTCTCTCGCCTCGTGGCAAAAACCACCTCCAGCGCGAGCTACCAAACGAAGTCAACTGCTCTGGATCAGAGACAGACCCAGAAGATTTCCAAAATGCGTGAGACTCGCCCAACGAGTGCTGCTCCTGAATCCACGTGGCGGCGTTGGTCGATTGTCACGACGGCCATTACTATCCTGATGTTCGTCGCCTTTGTCGCCTTGTTGTTTGCCAGTGTGGCTTTCCCCAGCGGGCAGATCATTCGTAATGGCGCTATTGTCAATATTGCATCGATGATCGTTCTGGTCACTGTTGGAATCACGCTTTTGGCGCTGGTGTTATGGCTGCGCTCGGATCGCATTAACGCGATTAACCGCACGGAGACGATGGCTATCCCTTGGGACTTCATTGCAGTCGTCCTGTCCGGCCTTCTGGTGGTTGGTCTGGGGATCGGCGTGATTGCTATTCTAAATGCACCAAAGTAAAATTTCGCTCGCGCTTATCGGCCATGGCCTGTCTATGCCGTGGCCTTCTATTGTCTAATCCGGATTCTCCGATTATCCGGCTTTTTGCGTGTCATTTATTTGCTCTCGTCGCCCCGATTGTTTCCGGGGTTAGGGTAGATCATGATTCACCCAGGGACATGCAACTGTAAGAGGTTTGGCTCAATCTAAAAGTAGGGAATTGAGGAATGGGACGAGTAAAACATTTTATTACCATCATCATCCTGGTGGCATTATCGACTGTAGGATTGCGCTTCCTGTTTGAGTATATCTTCGCGCTCCCGATAGCAGCCAGCGCCGAAGCGGGGCCAATCGATACGTTATTCAACTTCCACTACTGGATGATCGCCTTTCTCTTTTCGTTGATCATGGTCTTGATGATCTACTCGATCTTCGTCTTCCGCCGCGCGGATGGCGACGAGACTGACGGGCCGCATATCCATGGCAACAAGAAGCTCGAAATTGGTTGGACGATCGTGCCCACGATTGTCGTTCTCGGCGTGGGGATCTTTGGCGCGATCACCCTGAATGAGATCACTCGTCCGAAAGAGGGGGAGATGGTCGTCGATGTTATCGGCAAGCAATGGATCTGGTCATTCAAATACCCGGAGCAGAATGATATCGCCTCGGGTGAGTTGGTATTGCCGATCAATCGGACCATCGTCCTGAAGATGAACGCCGAGGATGTGATTCACTCGTTCTGGGTGCCCGAATTCCGGGTGAAGCAAGACCTTGTGCCCGGCCGCGAGACCACACTGCGTATCACCCCCACCATGGCGGGCAACTTCCGCTTGCGTTGCGCGGAAATTTGCGGATTGAATCACACCCTCATGGAAGCCGACGTGCGCGTAGTCAGCGCAGAAGAGTTCCAGGCCTGGGTTGATGAGAAGTCGGCCGCGCCTGCGTTTGCCGATATGACCCCTGAACAGCGCGGCGCATACTGGGCCGGCGCCGAAGGGTTTGGCTGCATCAACTGCCACTCTCAGGATGGCACGCCCAGCGTCGGCCCCACCTGGAAGGGCTTATACGGCCACGAAGTGCAATTGGGCGATGGCTCAACAGTGCCGGCGGATGACCAATACATCCTGACCGCCATCCACGACCCCAATGCGCAGGTTGTTACCGGCTTTAACCCGAATATCATGCCCCAGAATTATCTGGACCAGTTCACTACCCGCGAACAGGAAATTGGCACCGCCGAGGCATTCGATCTTGATATTGCCGCGGATATCATCGCGTTTATCAAGACTTTGCAGTAAGCGCTGAGAGCACGCAGGAGCAGAAAGATGTTTAGGACCCTAAGAATATTTTTTACCTCATCATTGGTCAAAGGTATCGTCGGGCAGTATGTCGCCTGGGCGCTTGGCTATGGCTTTATCGCCATGCTGCGTTCGTTCCGCGGGCAGCCGACTCCCTGGTTATTTGAACCGGCGATTGCTTTTGGCGCGCTGGTTAGCGTTCTGGGTTTCCTCCTGGCCGCCGGTGTGCTGACCGATTGGCTCAAATGGATCGTCGGCAAGCGCACACCTCTGGCCCATGGCGTGCCCGCGGGCAAGCCGGAATGGTCGCGTTATTTCAACGTGGATTACAATCACAAGGTCATCGGCATCCAGTATGGCGTCACGTCCTTGCTGGTGTTGCTGGTCGGCGGCCTGTTTGCCATCATCTTCCGCATCGAGCTGGCTCATCCGGGGATGCAATGGCTGACCAATGACCAGTTCAACACGCTCTTCAGCGCTCATGGCATCGTAATGATCGCCAGCATTCTGTTGGGGGTCGGCGCGATGGTGAACTACCTCGTGCCTCTGATGATCGGTGCATCCGACATGGCCTTCCCCCGCCTCAACGCCTTTAGCTTCTGGGTGACCATTCCGTCTGTGACCTTGATTCTGACCGGCATGGCTGTCGGTGGCTGGGATACGGGATGGGTGGGCTACTCGACATTGAGCCTCCGCGCTCCTCTTGGCATCGTGCTCTTTCTGTTAGGCTTTTGGGTCAACGGGTTCTCCTCAATTGCCAGTTCGCTCAATATGCTGGTGACGGCTACCACGATGCGGGCCAAGGGCATGACCTTGTTCCGCATGCCGATTGTCGTGTGGGGCGCGGCTGCGGCGTCAATTATCCAATTGACCGCCACCCAGACTGTTGGCGTCGCCTTGACCCTGACCGTCGCCGAGCGCGTTTTGGGCCTTAATTTCTTTGACCCAAGCGGTGGCGGGAATCCGATTCTCTATCAGCATCTTTTCTGGTTCTATTCCCATCCCGTTGTCTACGTCTTCGTGCTGCCTGGCCTGGCTGTCATCAGCGAATTGCTGCCGGTCTTCGTTCGCAAGCCGCTTTTCGGCTATCGTTGGGTTGCGCTTTCCAGCCTGGGCATCGGACTGGTGGGGTTCCTGGTCTGGGCCCATCACATGTTCACATCGGGTATGGCCGACGCGCTGCGGATGCCCTTCATGTTCTCCACGATGATGGTGGCCGTTCCGACGGGGGTCAAGTTCTTCAGTTGGGTCGCTACCATGTGGGAGGGCAAAATCCCCAGGAACCCGCCCACTCCGCTCCTGTTTGTGTTCGGCGCTATTTCGATCTTCCTGATTGGTGGCGTGACCGGGCCAATCCTGGGCACGATTCCAACCGACCTGCATCTGCATGACAGCTACTGGATTGTCGGGCATTTCCATGCGACCATGTTCGGCGGATACATCTTCCCGTTCTTCGCCGCTCTCTACTACTGGTACCCCAAAATCAGCGGCCGCATGTACAAGGAATCTCTGGGCAAGCTCCATTTCTGGCTGATGCTCCCCGCTTTCTGGGTGATGAGCATCGGTCAGATGAGCGTCGGCTTGCTGGGCATGCGCCGCCGCGTCGCCGACTATGATCCCGCGCTGGGCATCACCACGACGCAGCTATTGGTCACTTTGTCGGCTTTGGTCATCGGCTGGTCGGTGCTGATTATGATCTACAACTTCATCTCCAGCGCGCGCAGCCAGACCGCCGCGGATATCAACCCGTGGCGCTCGCGCTCGCCCGAGTGGCAGATTCCGTCACCGGTGCCGGAGTTCAACTACAGCGTTCCGTTTGAGGTAGTGGGAGAGCCATACGATTATGGCCTGGCTGATTCTATCTACACACGAGACTTGGTACCCGCGCCATCAGGCGACTAGAAGGGGAGACGGATAAGAAGGATGAACGATAAAAAAGCGGCCGCCTATCGCCTGGGCTTGATCACATTGGTGATTTTGGCGGTTCTAACGATTGTCGAATTTATTATCGCTGTGTACATGGGTGCGCTGGTATTGCTGTTCATCATTGCCCTGTTGAAAGCGGCCGTGATTATCCAGAATTTCATGCATATCGCGCGGTTATGGCAAGAGGAGAGTCACTAAATGAGCGCTGTATCTACGACGCCTGCGTCCCATGACGACGCGCACGCCGGCGGGCACGAAGTCCCCTACTCGACTCAACTCCGGTCAAATCGCCTGGGGCTGTGGCTGTTCATGTTTTCTGAGCTGTTCCTCTTTGGCGCGTTGTTCACCACGCGATTCGTGCTCTGGGGAAACACGCGGCCGAACCTGAGCCAGGAACTGGGCTTGCTGGCCACGGTGATTTTGCTGATCAGCAGCTTCTTCATGTATCGCAGCGAGACCGCGATCGCCAACGGCGACCAAAAGACGTTCCTGCGCAGCGCTCTCGTAGCGGCCACGATGGGGGTTATCTTCTTCATCATGGTTGTCGTCATGGAGTGGAATATTTTTGGGCTGAGCGGTTCGTTGTTCGGTATCGAACTCTTCGGCCATCTCAAGCCATCCGATGGCGTCTATGGCGGCGTGTTCTACGCCATGACGGGCATGCACGCCTTGCACGTTCTGAGCGGGGTGGTGTTTATCTTGATCATCTGGTGGAACGGTCGTCGCGGGTTCTTCACCCCCGAGCGTCATTGGGGCGTCGAGGCCACAGCGATCTACTGGCACTATGTAGACGTAATCTGGGTATTCTTCTACCCGGCGCTGTATCTGATGGGGAAAGCCGTCTAATCCTCAGCTTTTTATTGAGGCCACGGCTGAATATTGAGTAAGCCGTGGCCTGGTTTAATTCCCCTTTCCGAGCCACCCTCGCTACAATCACAAATATGGATCCTGTCGCTCGGGCGGCGCTCTCCTCGTGGGATTGGCGCCCTGAAGTTATCGTCACCATTCTCGTTCTGGGCGGGCTGTTCCTGACCGGCTGGATCAGGCTCCGCGCGATCAGTGGCCCCGCGAAGAACTGGCGCTCGTTGGGGGCCAAATGGCGGCCGATATCCTACATATTTGGCCTCCTGGTTATCGGGTTCGCCCTGATGTCGCCGCTGGATGTGCTGGTGCAGCAGCTCTTCTTCATGCACATGATCCAGCATCTCCTGTTGATCATGGTCGCTCCGGTCTTCCTGTTGCTGCCCAATCCGATGCCTTTCTTATTGTGGGGTCTGCCTCCTCGCGCCCGGTTGGCTGCCGGCTCGGTGCTCAATAGCGTGCTCAACAAGGACTCCGCTATAGGGCGGATCCTTCGTAAATTGACCAGCCCTTTTGCCGTGTGGTTCATCATGATCGTGTTCATTATCGGCTGGCACGACCCGAATATGTATAACGCGGCCTTGCGCTACGAATGGGTGCATGATCTGGAACACGTCACGATGTTCGTTGCCGGGATGCTTTTCTGGTGGACAGTGACCGGGGCAGGGCCGCGGCTGCACAAGAATCTGAGCCGCCCCGCCAAGGTCGCTTTCGTGCTGGCGGCAATCCCGCCCAATATGGCTCTGGGAGCCACCCTGGCGTTCACCCAGACGCCGATCTACTCCTTCTACAGCGATATGCCGCGCTTGTGGGGTATCTCCGTCCTGGACGACCAACGATATAGCGGGATTATCATGTGGATCCCCGGCAGTATGATGTACTTCATGGCGGCATTGGCGCTGCTCTTCCTCATCCTTTCCGGCGAAGAGCGCAAGCCGGTTCCGGAAGACAAGCCATGGCTGTCTGATGATGCTCTGGCAGCTCCCGGCATATCGAGCGGCAGGAAATCATGAACACCATGGGTGAACTTGGACGAACGCTATTCAGTCGGCGTTGGTGGTGGGTGACGCTCATCGTGCTGGTGTTAATGGCCGTGTTCGCGCGTTTGGGCTTCTGGCAATTGGACAGGCTTGAGCAAAGGCGAGCGGCCAACGCCCAGCTAATCGCGGCGCTTGAGTCAAACCCCATTGAACTAAACGATGCGATTAATGAGTACAGACTCATCGCGCCTGATGAAATCTCCGGCGATCTGGCGAATCGTGACGTTGTGGTCAGGGGGACTTATGATTTTTTGGGGCAACGGATTGTCAAGCTCCAATCCTGGAACGGCCGCGCCGGCGTCCATCTGATTACGCCGTTTCTCATCGAAGGCTCTGATGTCGCCATTCTGGTGAACAGGGGATGGATACCCGATGCCGAATACGCCGCGGGGAATGCCTATGATGATGAAACCGGCACACAAACGATCGAGGGATACGTCGCGTTGACGGAGACTATCAGTCGGAACGCCTCTGATGCGGCCGCGCCCGATGACCCCGGTGCTGAGCTCTTTCGGGTCGATATCGCCACCCTGTCCCAATTCATGCCGTATCCCCTGGCCCCTTTTTATTTGAAGCTGGATTCCGGGGATGAGGCGTCGGCCGATCTGCCCATCCCTGTCCCGAAAGAAGTTGACCTTTCCGAAGGGCCGCACCTCGATTATGCATTGCAGTGGTTTGTCTTTTCTGCGGGTTTGGGCATTGCCTACGTGGCCTACGTTTATCGTTGGTTGCGATTGAAGAAGGCAGAAGAGACTGCCGAGCGCAAGCCGGTTCAGGATTAAGCCTCTCTAACAAAATTGTCACCATATTGACACCCGGCGACCACTCGCTAGAATAGCGATTGCTCGATCGGGTACCGATTTAGAAATCAATAACATCTTTATTTCCATCGATTTCTCGACGTCAAGACGGTATCGCAACCACAGGAGAACGCCGCATGGACCCCATCGCCGGGCGACTACGAGAGGATTTGCCATCCCTTTTTCTGATATGGGGGATGCTGCTGATCGCCAGCGCTGCGGTGCTGCAAGCTGATCTGGTGGACGGCATGCACATCCTGCCCATCGTCGTCACCTTGGCGCTGGTGGCGGGCTGGTTACTCGCCAGGAGCATTTTCTCCGATCGCACGGCTCATCTCTTTGCCCTGATCTACGGGCTATTCTTCGTATTCTTTCTTGTAGGATCGACGCTGCCGTATGAAGGCCCCTGGCGCGAAAGGGTATTGGACCTCCTGGGGCGTCAGATGGATTGGTTGCAGAAAGCTTTCAGTGGCGGCACCAGCCGGGACGGCATCATCTTTGTCATCCAGACCTCAGCCCTGTTTTGGATTCTTGGCTACCTGGCTGCCTGGTATACATTTCGGCGGGTGCATGTCTGGCGAGTCATCGTTCCCATAGGTGTCGTCCTGTTGAGCGTGGTCTATTACTATAATGGGCCACGGCCGCTCCTGATTTATCTGGCTATCTTTACTCTTCTGGCGTTGATGCTTGTCGCCATCACCCATCTCACGGCCGAGCAGGTGGAATGGCGAAAGGCGTCGGTGCGGTTCGATCGCGCCATCCAGTTTGATTTCCTGCGCGCGGGTCTCGTGGCCGCTTTGCTGGCGTTGCTTCTCGCCTGGAGCCTGCCGGGCCTGCAGGCCAGCTCGATGGTCGGCGACGCGATGTCCAGCCCTGGTGGCCCCTGGCGCGCTTTTCAGGATACCTGGACCCGGCTGTTCTCATCCTTGCGTTCCTATGGGGCCGGAACCAGTGATCCGTATCAGGATAGTCTTGTGCTTGGCGGGCCGCGATCGGTCGGCCAAACGCTGATCATGGATATTCAGGTCACCAAGGAACTGCCCTATGGCGTTTACTGGCAGGCGATCGTCTATGACACCTATAAGGATGGCGGCTGGAAAGCGCGAGAGAGCGATGGCGAGGAGTTGATTCATTATCCAGAAGACGGCCTGCTCAACGTGCCGTTGTCGCTGTCCCGCACGGTGATCACCCAGACGGTTACCAACTACCTGCCGAACTCCAGCTTTCTCTACGCCGCTCCCGAGGCGGTTGGCAGTGACCGCCAGATACTCGTCGATGGGACATTGGACCCGAACGGCAAGACGCTGGTGACTTCGTTGCGCTCACGCTATGTCCTCAGACAGGGCGATCAGTATCGCGTTAGCTCCCGTGTTTCGGTTGCCGACGCCACCAGCTTGCAGGCGGACACCGTGGATTACCCCCAATGGATACGAGATCGCTATCTGCAGCTTCCTGACACGATCACCGCAAGAACGATCGCTTTGGCTGAAGAGCTGACGGCCGGCCTGACCAACCCCTATGACAAAGCTATCGCTGTACGCGATTATCTGCGCGCCAACATTCGTTATAATGACCAGATCAATGCCCCGCCTGAGGGTGTGGACCCGGTCGATTACGTGTTGTTTGATCTGAAAGAGGGGTATTGCACGTATTATGCTTCCGCCATGGCCATTATGCTTCGGTCGCAAGGCGTGCCGGTGCGATTGGTGAGTGGCTATGCCCAGGGTGAGTATGACGAACCGGTGCAATCCTATCGCGTGCGCGCCGAGAACTCCCATACCTGGGTTGAGGTGTATTTTCCTACCTATGGCTGGATTCATTTTGAGCCGACCCAATCGATTCCGGTAGCCGAACGGCCGTCTTCCGGTACTGTTGGAACAGGCTCTGGGGAAGATATCGAACCTGTACCGTCCGGTGACCTGTTCCCGATGGACGATCCGACAGATTTCGAGTCGGGCGGCGGATTCCTCGACAACCTTGGCGACACGGCAGCTGAGCAGGGTGTGTCCAACCAGGTTGCCTGGTGGCAAATTGCGTTAGGCGTGCTCATACTGCTCATGGCGGGGGCCGCGGCTTTCTTTGGCTACCAATACAATCGCCGCATTGAATCCGACGTGGATCGCAGTTATGGGCGATTGGGCGATTGGGCGCGTTGGCTGGGTGCCCCCTGGCGCACCACGCAGACCCCTTATGAACAGGCGGATGCGCTGGTGACTGTTATTCCGGAAGGCCGGCAACCCGTTCGTAATCTGACCCGGCAGTACGTCCTCCAGCGATTTAGTCCTCATGGGACTGATGACGAGCCTATCGACCCCTTGCAGGAATGGAAGCAATTACGGCCGCTGTTGATTAAGCGCAGGTTAGCCAACTTCATCAATCGTTCGCGAGATAAATAGTTGCGGTAACTCCGCCGCGAAATTTCTATTACTGCACGACCTGATATAATGGCGCGGGAATAGCTTTATCCCCTTCGTGGGGTTGCTCCAGCTGCCGGTGGGGTGGGCCTATGGGGATTGAACGGACTACGTTGTGAAAAAGCAATCATCGGAAATGCCCGCGGCCGACTTCCAATACCTCCTGGCTCAGCTCCAGCAACTTCAAGCCACCCTCAGCGAGCAACAGAGGACATTATTGCGAGTGCCCGACGGGCAGGCCAAAGCGACGGCGATTCGCGGCAGTGGCGTGTTGACCCGCCGACTCGACGCACTGAGCGAGACTGCCGGACAGTTGCAGAAAGAGTCGGCGCGGCAGGAGATCGAGAAAGAGCGGTTGCTCGCCTTGCAGGAAGTTGGCGCAGCTATCAATTCATCGCTTGACCTTGATGTCGTGTTACAGCAGGTGATGGACGCCATTATCCGGCTGACCAACGCTGAGCGAGCGATGTTGTTGTTGGTCAACGACGGCGATTTGGAAGTCAAGATCGCTCGTAATATCTCGCAGGAGACGCTGGATAACGCCGCTTCCCTCGAGATCAGCCACAGTATTGTGCGCAAAGTGGCCGAGTCGGGAGAGCCGATTGTCTCTATCAATGCTCAGGAAGACGAGCGATTTGCCTTGCAGCACAGCATCGTCAGTTACAAATTACGTTCCATCGTCTGCGCGCCGCTCAAGATCAAGGGCGAAACGACGGGCGTTATCTATGCGGATAATCGCGTGGCCAGCGGCATTTTTAGCGATACGGATCGGGATTTGTTGGCTGTGTTTGCCGATCAGGCGGCCGTTGCCATCGATAACGCGCGACTCTTTCATGAAGTGGCCGGCATGAAACACCTCATGGATAACGTGTTCGCTTCGATTGCCGGCGGCGTCATCACGATTGATGAAAATGACCGGATTGCTCTGTTTAATCGCGCGGCCGAACGTATCCTGGGAATGAGCGCGGAACCTCTTCATCTACGAACCTATCAGGATGTGCTGTCATTGCTTGGTCTGCCAGTCGAATCTCTGATCCATCAGGCCAAGGAAGACGGGCAAACCCATAGCGCTGAGTTGGACCTGGGGGGCGTTCGTCGAAGAAATTCCCCTGTTACCGTCAATGTAACGGTATCGCCCCTAAGCACTGTCGATAATGAGCGTGTGGGTGGGGTGGCTATCGTGATTGATGATGTTTCCGAGAAAAAGCGCGTAGAGAGTTTGCGCCGATATTTGCCCCCGGCGCTTGTTGATCGAGTTCGCGACCTGGACGCGGCACAAAAGCCTCAGCGACGGCCGATTACCGTCATGTTCGCGGATATTCGCGACTTCAGCCGGTTCGGCGAGCATGTGGATCCCGAAGAGTTGATCGACCTGGCTAACGGCCTATTCTCCGAGGCGGTGGCAGCCATCAGCGCCCATCATGGGCTGATCGACAAGTTCATGGGCGACGCGGTGATGGCCTTGTTCAACACGCCATTGAACCCGCAAGAGGATCATGTCGAGCAGGCGGTCGCCGCCGCGCTGGATGTTCAGGCACGGATGGTGGCCTACCGCAGCGAGTTGCCGTCGAGCAAGCTCCTTCATTTCGGCATCGGCATCCACACCGGTGACGCAGTGGTGGGGAATGTGGGCAGCGCCCAGCGCAAGGATTACTCGGCCGTGGGCGATGTCGTTAATCTATGCAAGCGGCTGCAGGAACTGGCCGGCGCGGATCAGATTATCATTAGCCGCCGTGTTTATGAGCACGTACGCGATTATGCTCTGGTGGAATCACTGGCGCCCGTCAAGCTGAGAGGCAGGAAAGCGCGAGAAGAAGTTTATCGTTTGCTGGACGCAGGTAAACTCTAGTTAGCCGCGGCCTCGGATGCGGGAGCCGGTTCAGGCTCAGGGGGAGGCTCTTTAGTCTGAGGGAATGGCGGAAGGTCGAACAGCTTGCGCCAGGTGTATTGTCCCAATACTTTCAATGAGGCGGCGATTGGCGCAGCCAGAATCGCGCCCAGAACACCGCCCAGTGACGCCCCCATGAAGACGCTGACGATGACCAGGATAGGATGCAGGTCGAGCGCGTTGCCGACGATGCGCGGCACAAGCAAGTTGTTTTCCAACTGCTGGATGATGATCATCAGAGCCAGAACGACCAAAGCATATTGCCACGCAGCCAGCCCCAGATAATTCGCCGGTTGGAAGAACGCCACCAGAATGGCCACCACGGCGCTAACGATTGGGCCGATTGTAGGGATAAACTCCAGCAGGCCGCCTAACAGGCCCAGCGCCAATGAGTTCTGAACCCCCAGCAGCGTTAGACCAATCCATACCATAAAAAAGATCACAAGTCCCAGGATGATCTGCCCACGCAGATAGGAGCGCCATACCCGACTGAGTTCCGGCATCAGGCGCGCGGCATCTTCGCTGTAGCCCGGCTGTTGGGCGAAGCTTCTGATGTAGCCGTTAAAGTTGGGCATATCGGTGGAAAGATACACCGCGATGATAAATATGGTCACAAAATTGAACACCGTGCGCACAGTTGATGTGGCGAAACGGCTGACGAACGTCGTGCTTTGGGTCAACACCGGTTCCAGCATACCAATCAACTGATCGGCAAGGCGATCCCAGGGGATAATCGCGGGGCTAAACGTGAAAGGGCCTAAATCAATAGGCTCCGGACGTGTAACGAAGGCGCTAATGGAATCGCCGGTGTTTTCGATAAGACTGGGAAGGGTGGCAATGAGGTTGCCAAATTGCTGGAATGTGGCAAGCCCTACCGCGGAAAAGCCGCTTATGAGTGCCAGGGCCAGGATGATATACACTACTATGATGACCAAACTGCGACGGATCTTCGTTCGTCTCTCGATGAAACCGATGATTGGCTCCATCAGATAGCTAAGCACGACTGCCATCACCAACATGCCGATAATCGTGCGAAAACGACTGACCAGCCAGAGGATGGCGAGGATGATGAACACAACCACGATCACCTTCGTCGTTTTGCTCCAGTATGGAGATTGATGGTCAGGCGGCGGATCGTAGGTTGTCATCAGGCCCTGGTTCGTTTCGATTTCAAAAATTCAGGACGATACTGATCTGATCAAATCAGCGAATCGGCAATGGGTTGGGTGGCGGGAGTAACGATTTTACAGGCGTATTGTACTCTTTACGCGCCACGAATAAAAGATAGGCGCCATTGTCCAACTGCGGCTCCTCTTCGAAGAACGGCCGCACCCAACGCTCCGTTGGGCCGAGGCTGCTTTCCCATGGGGCGAGAATCCAATGACCGGTCAGCGCGTGCATTGCCGCCGCCGGCACCCCTTGAACATGACCTATCTCCAGAGTGCGCAAGGCCTCTCTGGAGAAGTAATATTGCCAGCGTTCGATGGTGAACCCCGCTTCGGCCAGCCGATTGGCCCATGTCTCCGGCGAGTCGGTGTGGGCATGGCGGGAGATCATGTTGAAGAAATCGCGATAACGGTCACCCAGTCCGTTCAGGCCCAGCCGGTCGAAAAATGCGCCCCCGCCCAGAAACTCCGTGAAGTAGTGGCTGGGGGTGGTGATGAGAAATGGCGCGCCCGGTTGCAGGACGCGGCCGATCTCATTTAGCACCGGCTGGATGTCGGGGATATGCTCCAGTACGGAGTTGCTGAACGCGCTGGCGAAGTAGTTATCGGGGAACGGCAGATAATCGCCCAACGCCTGGATAGGCAGCTCGTAGTTCCCCGCTTTGACGGCCTTGTTGAGCGGCCGCCACCATGGATCGATCCCGGCGGTGATTCGTCGCCCCGGCAGGGCCAGTTGCGCGAAGTTGCCGTCGCCGCAGCCAATATCGAGGATCGGATCGGGCAGGGGAATTTGTTCGTAGAAGCGCGCTTCCACGGCGCGCAGCAGGGCGCGAAAAGCCGGCAAGGTCTTGAGCTGCTGCCAGAGAAGGTCGTCGGTCGTGTCGGAGGTTGTCATTTGGTTGTCGGTCTGAGCGCTTCGTCGCGCATGGCTCGCAGGCGATCATAGGCCGGCGGCTCGATGGATTTCGTGGGTCTTTGGCCCTGTTGTAGCGCCTCGAAGATTCGCACGTATTCGCCGGCCGTTTGCGCCGGATCGAAGCTCTCGCTGATGAGTTCCGGCGACCGAACGTACTGCTCGCGGTCGTCGAGAATGCGGATGAGCGCCTCGGCCAGCGCGTCGGAGTCGCCGATGGCCGTGACTTCACCCATGCCGGTCATAGTCACGGGTTGGCGCACGCCGGGCAGGTTGCAGGCAGCCACCGGCACGCCGTTGCGCATAGCCTCTATCTGGACCAGGCCAAAACTCTCCGTGCTGTTAAGGCTGCATATGCAAAGGATATCGAGGTTGCGATAGAAGGCGGTCAGTTCATCGCCCTGGAGCGTGCCCAGCAGCTTATAGTGAGCCTTGAACTGTTCGAAGAGCGGGGCGAGCCGGTTGGCATATGCCTCTTCGCCCAGGATGTTCTTGTAGGGTCCGGCGTGAAGGACCAGCAGGTCGGGATACTTCTCCAGGACGCGGGGCAGAGCATGGAGCAATACTTCGACCCCTTTCTCGGCCGCCAGTCGCGCCGAGATGCCGATGACGGGTCGATCACCTAATGCGTGCTTCTCGTGAAATGCCCTCACCACCTCATCCGAAGCCGGATCGAGAGTGATCGGTGGGGGGATGATGACCAGCTTGCGATCGACAAATTGCGATAAATAGGGCGAGTGCATGGCGTAATCGCGCGTGTAGGTGGCGACCACGTCGGCCAGTTTGCCCGCCGTCTGATTCTGGAATTGCACGACCTTGTCGACCACTTTATTGAAAAAGCCGACCGGCAATTGGAGATCGCAATGATAGGTGAGGACGACCGGCTTGCGCAGCAACCGGCCGCGTGTGGCCAGCCCAGGGGCGTCGAATTGTGGCAGGTGCAAATGCATGACATCCGTCTGACGAGCGAGTTTCCAGGCCATCGGCCCGAAGCCGGGCATGATCACCCCCTTGCTGATGCGAAAGGCCACCGGAACGCGCACGACGTTAACGCCATGCATTGTCTCATTGCGAGGGAGTGCCGGATCATATTGCGAGGTCAGCACGGTGACCTCGTGGCCTTGCTCGACGAGGGCGCGACTCAGGCGCTCCACGTAAATTGTCAGGCCGCTTACCCACGGCCGATAATAGGTCAATACTTCAAGTATCTTCATAACTTTCTGCGTTAGCCCGTTAATCCTGGCTTATATACACGGGAAGGCATGTAAAACCGCGGCCAGGAGTTACGGGGTTTGATCGGCGCGTTGGCCGGCGACGAAAGCTTGGGCCGAGGACAAGACGTTACGGAACGTGACGCCCGTGCCGAGAATGCCAATGATCCCGAAAATGATCATGATCACGATATTGGCCACGTGATAGAGAAAGGCGAAACTGGCCGATTCGACCGCCGGTTGCCCATATAGTTGCAGGGCGGTGATCACCGCGAAGTGATAGGGGCCGGCCTGTCCGGGCGTTGAGGGGACGGCCACGCTGAACGCGGCCGCGCACACGACAAATCCCGCCATGACCCAGGTAGGCTCCAGACCAACGGCCATCATGATGAAGAAGTAGGCCACGATGATGGGGATCCAGATAAGTATGCTGAGGATGGTCAGGGTGAAGCCATCGCGCAGGGTTGTGAGGCTCTTCAGGCCGACGAGCAAGCCGTCAAAACGATGAAGCCACCGCTCCCGATTCAGAAAGGGGAGCAGCCGGGCCATTAAGCGATCGAGGATATCAAGGGCGCGCCGGCGCTGGTTGGCGGCCATGACCAAGATGACGATTCCGGCAATAGCGGCGAACCCTGAGGCCAGAGCGAAGGAGCGCATCCATTCGGGCAGGGCGGTGACGCCTGACAGGGTGAATGGCAACAGGACAACGATGAACAGCATGTCAAGCAGGCGTTCAACGACCATGGTTGAGATGCCCTGGGTGAGCGTTACGGGTGGGACATTGCCGATGAGGATGGCCCGCGCCACATCGCCCAGTCGAAGAGGCAGCAGTTGCGTCAACATATAGCCGATATTCTGGATGTGGAATACCTGACCGTAGGGCACGCTATTGTCGAGCATGAAGCGCCAGCGAACCGCGCGCAGCAACAAGAAGGCTACGACCCCCAGAGCACCAAGGAAAAGGTAAAGCCAATGGATATGGCGCAGGTTTTCGATGATCTCGCCGGGGCGAGCGTAGAAGAAGAAGACGGCGGCCAGACAGGCAAGACCTACCAGAATGCCAACCCATATTTGCCACTGCCGCTTGGGGGTGTTTTGCTCCATAGAAGGGGCATTATACCAGCAACGGCCCCGGCCGAGGAGGGTTGATCTTGTTGGCACAGGGCGATTGTATTGCAGACCGATAGTTATTTGGACGAGAGAGCGCATGGCAGAAAAACGTTGAAACCATACAGGTTTGCGCGTTGTCTTGCCGGAATGGGTCGGCGATCGGAGTTGGGGCGAGATAACCGGCGAACAAGGCATTTTGCCTGGACAAAGGCTCTCACGCCGGTTATCCCGCCCGTACATGCTGTGCTAATAGCTATAGAAGCCGCGGCCGCTTTTTCGCCCGAGGCGACCGCTGTCGACCATGCGCTGCTGGATGGGATGTGGTCGGTATCGCGGGTCCTGAAAATAGGCGTTGTAGACGGATTGGGTGACGGCGAAATTCACGTCGATGCCAATCAGGTCGAGCAGCTCAAATGGCCCCATCCGAAAACCCAGGGAGCTGATGAGCCGATCGATATTCTCGTGGTCGGCCACACCTTCGCCTAACATGCGAAGCGCCTCACCATAGAAGGGGCGGGCGATGCGATTGACGATAAAGGCTGGGGAATCTTTGCAGAGGACGGGAGTCTTGCCCAGCGTTTCGACAAAGGCACGGCAGGTTGAGGTCGTCGCATGATCGGTGAAGTCCCCGCGGATGATCTCGACGAGTCGCATCAGGTGGGCGGGGTTGAAGAAGTGCAGGCCGATGACTCGTTCGGGGCGCTGCGTGGCGGCGGCGATGGCGCTGATGCTCAGGCTGGAGGTATTGCTGGCCAGGATGGTGTGGATGGGCGCCAGGGCGTCGAGACGGCCAAAGATATCTCGCTTCAACTCCAGTTGTTCGGGCACGGCTTCGATGACCAGATCGACCACGGCCGTATCTTCCAGCCTTGTGGTGAGCGTGAGCGACTCTTTCGCGCGTTGAGCGATCTCCGGCCTGGTTTTGCCGCGCCTCACGCCCTCGTCGATGGCACCCTGAATGGAGCGGATCGCGATTTCGAGTAGCCCCTCCGTTAAATCGAACAGGATCACCGGGTGGCCGGCCAACGCGACAGCATGGGCGATCCCGCGCCCCATTGTGCCCGAGCCGATCACTGCAACGGAGTTAATGCTCATCATGACTCTCCTTGGGGATGGATTCCCACGAGCCAAACCATAAAACCAACAGTTCGACCGCAAGAACAAAAAAGGCTCCCGCGTGTTATCTGCAATGCGCGGGAGCCTCTATCTCATATTGCCTGAAGTGGGCTACTTGGCGAAGCCGACCGCCCGCGTCTCGCGGATGACCGTCACCTGAATCTGGCCCGGATACTGCATGGAGTCCTCGATATTCTTGGAGATCTCCTTCGACAGGCGCACGGCCGCCAGATCGTCGATCTGATTGGGCTTCACGAGGACGCGAATTTCCCGGCCGGCCTGAAGCGCGTAGGCGCTTTCGACGCCGTTGAACGAGGCGGCGATTTCCTCAAGTGTACGCACGCGCTTGATGTAGTTCTCCAGATTTTCGCGACGAGCGCCGGGACGAGCGCCGGAAATGGCGTCGGCCGCCTCGACGATGATGGCCTCGATCGACTCTTGTTCGACTTCGTGATGGTGCGAGGCGATGGCATTGACGACGATCGCCGGCACTTTGAACCGTTTGGCGAACTCAGCCCCCAGTAAGGCATGTGTGCCTTCCTGATCGTGGTCCATGGCCTTGCCCAGGTCGTGGAGCAGAGCGCCCATCTTGGCCGTCTCGATGTTGGCTCCCAATTCTGCAGCAAGCATGGAGGCGATATGGGACGCTTCGACGGAGTGCTGCAGCTGGTTTTGTCCATAGGATGTGCGGTATTTAAGACGACCCAACATCTTCAGGATTTCGGGATGCAGCCCATGGACGTTGGCTTCATAAGCGGCTTGTTCGCCCGACTCCTTGATCACTCGTTCGACTTCGTCCTGCGCGTCGCTGATCAGTTTCTCGATGCGGGAGGGGTGGATGCGGCCGTCGGTGATGAGCTTGGCCAGAGCGCGGCGGGCGACCTCACGCCGAACCGGGTCGAAGCTGCTCACAGTGACGGCTTCGGGGGTGTCGTCAACGATGATGTCGACACCCGCGGCCTGTTCGAAGGCGCGGATATTGCGGCCGTTGCGGCCAATGATGCGCCCCTTCATCTCGTCGCTCGGCAACGGTACGACGGAGACGACCATGTCGGCCACCTGTTCGCTGGCCAGCCGTTGGATCGCCAGGGCGATGATCTTGCGGGCTTGCTCATCGGCCGTTTCCTTGGCGCGATTGTCGATCTCGCGCATCACCCGTGCCAGATCTTGCTGGGCCTCTTTTTCCACCTGCTGGATGAGGACAGCGCGCGCTTCGTCGGTCGTCATGGCGGCGGTCTCTTCCAGTTTCTGGCGATGTTCCGTTTCCAGATCACCCAGTTCGTTTTGTCGTTTGTCGATTCGACTCTGACGTTTGTTGAGCAATTGTTCGCGCTGTTCCAGGGTTTTGGCTTGCTGGTCCTGGTTGGCGCCACGACGGTCGACGCGCTCCTCGGCACGTGCCAGGTCCTGATAGCGTCGTTCAATGGCCTTGTCGGCCTCGAGGCGGATATCCTGTGCCGACTCGCGGGAAGTGCGGAGGATGTTTTCCGCTTCCCGCTCGGCCGTTTCTCGCTTCTCGGCCAGTTCGGCCTCGGCTGTGGCGACCATCTCGGCTATACGGGGCCGCATGACGGTCCGGGCAATGAGCACGGCGATGGCCGCTCCCACCACCAGGCCAATCAGCAGGCCTATCCATAGTTCCATGATAATTTCTCCTTATTCTTCGTCAGGTTGATTGGCAAGCCAGACTTCTGTGACGATTTCACTGACGATATCGTAGGGGTATCCCTGTCTCATTAAATATCTCGTCAGTTTGGCGCGCCACTCCGTCTCCGGTAGTCCGCGCCATCGCCCGGCTTGCTTCTGCGCGACCCGCCTCGCGGCGTCGATCTCGTCCACTTCGGACAGAGCTTCGGCGACGGTTTCACGATCAACACCTTTCTGATTCAACTCTTGCCGCAAGGCCAGGCGGCTGCGCGGCCGAAAGGTCTCGCGCTGTTCCACCCAGTAGACGGCAAAGGCGTCGTCGTCGATCAACTTCGCTTCGGTCAGGTCGTCTATAACATTTTGAA
>DAOMSB010000030.1:0-22345 GCA_035446145.1 Promineifilum sp. (SeqCode)
CGAAAGCCAGCGTGCTGACGCTGCGGCCGCGAACGTCGAACCACGCCCTGAGGGATGATTTAGGCCGCGCCGGATCGGTGGTCGGTTGGATATCGGGCATAATTGCTTCTCCCAGAATAATGACGAGTGACGAATTCACTTTCCAAAGAGGCCGCGGAACTTGCGCTTGGTCAATTGGCGGCGCAGGGACATGATCGTGTCACCCGGATAGACTCCCGACGGGCAGGCGACGTTGCATTCATAGGCCACGTGACAGCGCCAGCAGCCGTTTTCGCTGTCTACCCAATCGAGGAGCGGCTTCACCGGCAGCCCGCGCGGTTCCTCGACCACGCGCCAGGCCGCGGCCAGCGTCGCCGGCCCCAGGTACGTTTCGTCGCTGCCCATGATGGGGCAGGCCGACATGCACAAGTTGCACTCGATGCAATTTTCGTAGCGACCGTAGGCCTCCAGCCCCTCAGCTATCTCGGCATCTTCCAGAAATTCGCTTCCGCGAATGAACGGCAGGCCGACCGAATTGAACCGGTCATAGAACGGCTCCATGTTGACCACCAGATCGCTGATGATCGGGAGGTTGCGCATCGGCTCAACGGTGACGACCGGCGTGCCCAGTTCGAGCACCTTGACGACGCAACTCAACTCCTCCTTGCCGTTGATGCGCATGCCGCACGTGCCGCAACTGGCATGGTGGCAGGAGTGACGCAGAGTGAGCGAGTCATCCAGATCGCGCCGAATATCCTGCAGAGCCACCAGGACGGTGGTGTTCTCGTCGC
Source organism: Promineifilum sp. (SeqCode) (assembly GCA_035446145.1). GTDB lineage: Bacteria > Chloroflexota > Anaerolineae > Promineifilales > Promineifilaceae > Promineifilum. Next base: position 771 of record DAOMSB010000030.1, read on the forward strand.
AGAGCATTTTGAAGGTCTGGTAAGTCGGTCCAGGCTGGCCTTGCTTGTAGCGCGAGACCTTGAATTCAATCATTTGTTCGGCCATGAATGGAACCTCTCTCAATACGACCGCAGATGACCGACCACGGACCGCAGCAAGACAGGTGCACTGCGGTCGGCCGTTGGTGATCATCTTTATACATAGTAGGCCGTGTGCGGCAACATGACGGTCTCGCGAGTGGAGCAAACCACGTCGACGCCCATCTTCGCGCACACCACATTGGCCGTCGCTTCGGCCATGCCGCGCAAGGTTGTCGCCTTGCCGCCGGTGATCGTGACGAACCCTTCGACGCCCTCGTCAATATGGTCGAAGCATTTGAAGGTACGGCTCAACTCGCGGCCTGTATCGGCCCCGCGCGGGCCGATGAGCGGCCGCGCCGCCGACCAGGCTGCCCGGAAGGGCGCGGTGTGCACGGCGGGTATGAGTTCCGAGCCGTACTTGATCATCATGTCGATGTGGTCTTGCGGCAGCCCCAGGTTATCGGGATCTTCCACCACCCACGAGCTGGTGCCGATAACCGACAGCGCCCGCTGCGGGACGATGATGTCGCCGTCGCCGGACGTATGGAGCCGATTGATGACCATGTTGCACAACCGCCCGCGCACGGCCAGAATGACGCCTGGCGAGGGCCGAATCGGGACATCGACACCTGCCATGTCGCCGATCTGACCGCTCCATGCGCCGGCGGCATTGATGAAAATATCGCCGCCGATCTCGTATACCTTGTTGGACGTGTGGTCGCGCACACGAATGGCGCTGACGGCATTGCCGCGCTTGATGAAGTCGACTACTTCCGTATATGTTTTGATGACTGCGCCGTTGTGCTTGGCCGTGGCGAAGAAGCGCAGCGGCAGGCGCATGGCGTCCATCGTCGCATCGGGGACCTGAACGGCCATGATGACATCGGGATTGACGTTGGGTTCGCGGGCCAGCACCTCTTCTCCGGTCAGGCGACGAGCGGGAATGCCGCACTCGTTACAGGCTTCGATGAATTCGTGGCTGTAATGGGCCTCTTCCTCGGTCAGGGCAACGAATAATCCGTCATTGAGTTCGAATGAGCCGGGGGCGATCCGTCGCAGGATCATGTTTTCCTCGATGCACTCGACGGCCGACTCCTTGTCCTTTACGGCGTAGCGCGCTCCGCTATGGAGCAGGCCATGGTGGCGGCCGGTCGTGCCCGACGTCACTTCACCGCGCTCGACCAGCGTAACCTTGTAGCCGCGCAATATCAGATCGTGGGCGACGGCTGCCCCCGTTCCCCCGCCGCCGATGATGACTGCATGAAATGACGCCATCGTATCCTCGCTTGTCGCATCGTTTTCCGGGCGACGTGTCCTTCGTTGCCCGTGCCCCCGATGCTACAATGGTCTCCCTGAAATAACAATCAGAGATCGGACTGTGGCCGCCCACTGCCCGATCTCTGTTGCGCTAAACCGGCAGGTAAGCAGCGCCTCGCTGCCGATGAGCTGGACGATCGCCAACGGCCGGATGGTCGCCGGCAATCGTCCATGCTATCTTATTCTACCCAATCGAAGGTGCGCGTGACGGCCTTCTTCCACATCCGATAGTTCTCGGTCGCCGCTTTGCTGTTCTTGTCCGGTTCCCAGGTCTTGTCCATGGCCCAGTTCTCGCGGATGTCTTCCTCGCTCTTCCAGAAGCCGACTGCCAGACCGGCGGCATAGGCCGCGCCGAGGGCTGTCGTCTCCGCCACCTTCGGCCGAACGACCGGCACGCCGAGGACGTCCGCCTGGAACTGCATGAGGGTGTCGTTATAGACCATGCCGCCATCGACCTTCAGCGCCGTCAACGGCACGCCGGAGTCGGCGTTCATGGCATCGAGCACCTCTCGGGTCTGATACGCGGTCGCCTCGAGAGCGGCGCGGGCGATGTGGCCCTTGTTGACGTAGCGCGTCAGGCCGACGATGACGCCGCGGGCATCGGACTTCCAGTAGGGCGCGAACAGGCCGGAAAAAGCGGGCACAAAGTAGACGCCGCCATTGTCCGCAACGGACTTGGCGTAATCCTCAATGTGGGGGCTGTAATCGAAGAAGTCGAGGTTGTCGCGCAACCATTGGACCAGAGCGCCGGTGATGGCGATCGAGCCTTCGAGCGCGTAGACGGCCGGCTTCTCGCCGAATTTGTAGCACAGGGTCGTCAGCAAGCCGTTCTTGGACGGGACGATGTCGGTGCCGGTGTTCATGATCATGAAACAGCCGGTGCCATAGGTGTTCTTGGCTTCGCCGGGGCTGAGGGCTGCCTGGCCCACGGTGGCCGCCTGCTGGTCGCCCAGGTCGCCCGCCACGGGGATACGACCGCCAAACGCGCCGCTCTCGGTCGTGTGGCCATAGACGGCCGACGACGGCATGATCTTGGGCATCATGCTCAACGGCACGCCCATGATGTCGGCGACTTCCTTGTCCCAGTCGAGGGTCTTGAGGTTCATCAGCATCGTGCGGCTGGCGTTGGTGACGTCGGTGACATGGGCGCCGCCGTTGGTGCCGCCGGTCAGGTTCCAGATCACCCAGGTGTCGATGTTGCCGAAGATGGCGTCGCCGCGCGCGGCCGCGGCCTTGGCTTCGGGCACATTATCGAGAACCCAGCGCACCTTCGGGCCGGAGAAATAGGTGGCCAGCGGCAGGCCGACCTTGTCGCGGAACCGGTTCTGGCCCACGTTGCCCTCGAAATCCTTGATGAGCTTGTCGGTGCGGGTGTCCTGCCAGACGATGGCATTGTAATACGGCTTGCCCGTGTTCCTGTCCCATACGACCGTGGTCTCGCGCTGATTGGTCACGCCGACGGCGGCGATGTCCTTGGCCGTCAGTCCGGCGCTCTTCAGGGCGCCCTTGACGACGTCCTGAGTGCGGGCCCAGATCTCCATCGGGTCGTGCTCGACCCAGCCGGCCTGAGGATAGATCTGCTTGTGCTCCATCTGGTGAATGCCGACCGGCAAGCCCTTGTAATTAAAAATCATGCAACGGGTACTGGTGGTACCCTGGTCGATTGCTGCTACATAATCCGCCATTTTAAACTCTCCTTTGCTATCGTTGGTTCGTGAATCAGTGGGTGTCAACGACCGGCAATTTGCTGATCGCTGCCGGATACTGCTACTGCCTAATCGCCTCAAGCAAGGCATTGAGCATCAGATAGGACGAGGTGGCGCCCGGGTCCTGGTGGCCAATGCTTCGCTCGCCCAGGTAGCTGGCGCGCCCCTTGCGGGCCTGTAGCGGAATGGTGTCCTTCATGCCCTGTTCGGCCGCGGCAACGGCGTCTTCCATCGCGCCGACATTGCCTTTGCCCGCAGCGATGCCCGCTCTCAACGCGGCCATCGCCGGTAACAGGGCGTCGATCATCGTCTTGTCCCCCGGCTGCGCCCGCCCCCGCGCCAGAACGCCGTCGACTGCGCCCTGGAGCATGGTTAATAGATCTTCATCATTCAACTCTTCCTTGGCGTCGGCGGCCATGCCGCCGCGCTGGAAGAATGTGCCGTAGAGAGGCCCGCTGGCTCCGCCGACGCTGGAGATGAGGGTCATGCCCACAGTTTTCAGGATGTTGCCGATGTCCTTGTCGGCCACGGTCGGCAGCTTCTCGGCCACTTTCCGAAAGCCGCGATCCATGTTGGTGCCGTGGTCGGCGTCACCGATTGCCGAGTCGAGTTGGGTCAGGTAATCCTTGTTCTCTTCAAGAACCGCGGCCGTCAACTCCAGCCAGCGAACAATTTGCTCTTTGGTAACGTTAGTCATGCGGGTCTCTTTCCAAATCAGGAATTGAGGATCAGGAATTATCCCAATCCTCAATTCCTGATTCGTAATTCCTGATTCCTAATTACTCAGACGCCCCAGCGCAGCCCCGGCGTCTTCACCGGCGCGTCCCAGAACTTCAATATCTCATCATCGACCTTCATCAAGGTGATCGACACACCGGCCATCTCCAGCGAGGTGATATAGGGGCCGATCAGGTTGCGCACGATCTCGATGCCGTTGGCCTTGCAGACCTCATCCAGCTTGCGATAGACGGCGTACAGCTCGGATACGGGCGTGCCGCCCATGCTGTTGACGAAGGCGATGACCTTGTCGCCCCGTTTGAACGGCTCATCGGTGAGCGACTTGTCCACCCAGTCGCCGGCGTCGCGATCCCACTCGCGGACCACGCGACTGTAGGCGGGGTCGTCGATGATCTCCAGCGCCATCATCTCGGTGATGACGTCGGCCGGCGCCATCGGCATGCGCTTCTGGCCCGGCTCGCCGTGGATACCGATGCCGAACTCCATCTCGTTCTCGCCCAGCTCGAAGGTGGGTTTGCCGGCGGCGGGTACGGTGCAGGAAGTCAGGGCTATGCCGATGCTGCGGCCGTACTGGTTGGCCTTGCGGGCCAGGTCGGCGCACTGATCGAGGTCATAACCGGCCTCGGCGGCCGCGCCGACGATCTTCTCAACGAGAACCGTCGTGCCCACGCCACGGCGACCGGCTGTATAAAGGCTGTCCTTCACGGCTACGTCGTCGTCGATCAGGATATTCTGCACCGGGATGCCGTCGCCGTAGGCCAGCTCGGCCGCCGTCTCGAAGTTGAGCACGTCGCCGGTGTAGTTCTTGACCAGGAACAGCACACCCGCGCCGCTGTTGACGGCTCTGGCTGCCTCGTACATCTGGTCGGGTGTGGGTGAGGTGAATACTTCGCCGGGGCAAGCCGCGTCGAGCATGCCCATGCCGACGAAACCGCCGTGCATCGGCTCGTGGCCGCTGCCGCCGCCGGAGATAATCGCCACCTTGCCGGCCACCGGCGCGTCGACGCGATAAACATAGTTCGGCTCGAAATGGACCTTTAATTCGTCGGGATGGGCCAGCGCCATCCCCTCAAGTTGTTCCTTGACGACATCCGGAACCGCATTGATCAGTTTTTTCATCTTTCGGACTCCTTGCCGCAGCGCACAAACAATTAAATAAGCCGGGTGCTTGCCAAATTTGATCCGGCCTTCATGAAGCCAATCGGGGCGACCCGGCTCTCCAAATCAAAAGAGGTAGCCGATTTGGCGCGTCGGGGGATGGACATCGCGGGGCAGGTAAATCCGCGATGTCCATCTCCGGACAATGCCTAAAAACGACCTTGTCTCATGGCGTTGATTCTAGAAGAACATATTCCACATGATAGCGCCAATCACGCCACCGACGAGCGGGCCTACGACCGGAATCCAGCCATATCCCCAACCGGAAGGACCCTTCCCGGGGATGGGCAGAATCTGATGGGCAATACGAGGGCCGAGGTCACGGGCGGGGTTGATGGCGTAGCCCGTCGGGCCACCGAGGGAGAGGCCGATGCCCCAGACCAGCATGCCGACAAGATAGGGGCCAAGACCGGCGGCCAGACCGTCTGGGGCGACGGCTTTACTGAAGATGGCGCCGACACCGAACAGCAGGACGATCGTGCCCACCACTTCAGTGACGACGTTCCACAACGGGTTGGAAATGGCCGGGCCGGTCGAGAAGACGGCCAGCTTGAGGCCCGGGTCGGGCGTCGCGCCCCAGTGATTGAAATAGGACAACCAGACGACAACCGCGCCGAGGAAGGCGCCGATAAGCTGGGCCACCATCGTCATGATGGCCTCGCTGGCGGAATAGACGCCGAGGATCAGCCATTTGCCGATCGTGACGGCCGGGTTAATATCGGCCTCTGGAGCACCCGCGGAAATCGCAATAAACACACCAATAACAACCGCCATGGCCCAGCCTGTGGTTATGACGATCCAGCCGGAGCCGTTACCCTTGGTTTTGGCCAGGACGACGTTGGCGACCACACCATCACCAAGAATGATCAGGAACATGGTTCCGAGTAATTCACCCATAAAATTAGATGGCACTTTCTTTCTCCTTGTCAGGTTTTCATGTCCGCAGAATGGCCGATCTATTCCCGTAAATCGCGTTCCATTTCTGCCGGAATTTGAACGGAAGTCGCTTTGTCAGGGGGGATGTATTCGGGGTATCTTCTCTCGATAGAACCAACTCCTTGTCCAGGCGGCTACATCTTCACGCGCATGTATTTAGATGACACAAACAACTGATGATGAAGATGACGTGACCGACGCCCCCATGGACGAACTACCCGGACGCTGCTGACGGACGAACCTGTTGACCCAATGGTATGCACAATTGCCAACTGCAGGCAGTATCCATTTGTGCAAAACAGATAACCTACATCATAAAAGGCTAAAATGATGAGGTCAAGCGAAACGCAAAAAATGTTTCTTTTCGAAACAAATAGGTAATTTGTATGTTTCAGAACGAAACGGTCTATTTCTTGAACGTTTTGGGCGAGATATCCAGTTGCTTCATCTTCCGCCAGAGGGTCGACCGGCCGATGCCCAGTGTTTTCGCCATCTCCGTCACTCGGCCGTTGCAGGCCCAGCCCGCGCGCAATATCGCGTCGCGCTCGGCCTCGTCGACCGAGATCACCGGCTGGGCCAACGGGTGGCGACCGGAAAGCACGCGCCCGTTGCGCACCATCTCCGGCAGATCGCTGGGGCGAATGATCCCCTCACGCGCCTGATTCATGGCCCGTTCCAGCGCGCTTTCCAGCTCGCGCACGTTGCCCGGCCAGGGGTAGCGCGAGAGGAAACGCACGGCCTCATCCTCGATCCACACCGCCCGCCCGTCGCGCGTCGTTTGCCGGGTCAGGAAGCGCTCAGCCAGCAGGGGGATATCCTCGACGCGCTCGCGCAGCGGGGGGACATCGAGCCTGAACACGCCGAAGCGGTAGAACAGATGAGGCATGAAGCTGCCCTGGCCCACCAGATCTTCCAGGTTGGCCATGGTGGATGCGATGATGCGCACGTCGACCGGGATGGGCATTGAGCCGCCCAGCCGGGTCACATGCTGGGTCTCGATGACATGCAGCACCGCCGCCTGAATCTCCAATGACAGATTCTCGATCTGGTCGAGCAGCAAGGTGCCGCCGTCGGCCAGCTCAAACTTGCTGGGTTGGCCGCGTGTGCCGGTGTCCTGTTCGGCCCCCAGAATCTCGCGAACCATCAATTCGTGGGGAATGGCCCGGCAGTTGATGTCGATAAATGGCTTGCTGGCCCGGGGGCCGTCGTTGTGGATGGCGCGAGCCAGCCGATTTTTGCCTGCGCCGCCCTCGCCCATGATGAGCACGGGGGCGGTGCCGCGGGCGGCCGTGCGTGCCTGTCGCACTACACGACGCATGCCGGGCGAATCCGCTTGCACGTCCTCGATGCTCAGTCCGGTCTGCGCCCCGTATTGCTGTTGGGCGATCTGTCGAACGTGCTCGATCGGGCTGAGCAAGGCCACGTAGCTGACCGGTTGTGGGCCGGCCTCATAGATCGGTCGCAGCGTGATGACGGCGCGCACGTCCCGGCCGTCCGCCTGCAAACTTAACTCAACATCGTGCAGTTCAGACCCGGTCTCAATGGCGGCGGTCAGCTCGGGCGGCAGCCGCAGCACGTCACCCAGGGGTCGCCCCAGCACATTACGCGGGTTGATCTGGAGGATATGGGCGGCCTGCTCGTTGACATGGTGGATCTCCCCCTCCTGATTCCAGACGATGACCCCTTCGGTAATGGCCCCCAGAATCGTGTTGACCTGGCTCAGATGCTGGTTGACCTCTTCCAGATACCAATTGGCCTGAAATTGGTTGCCGATGGCCCGCGCGGCCGACATCACCAGGCCGAGCGTATGGAAAGAGGGCGACTCCAGCGCCCCGGCCATGCCCAGCAAGCCGATAATCCGGCCATGCACGTCGTGGATGGGCGCGGCGGCGGTGACCGTCTGATGGAGAAAATCAAAATAATGCTCGGCGCCGATCACCTGCGTGGGCATGGCTTCCATCAATACCAGGCCGAGGGCATTGGTGCCGGCGTTGTTTTCCGACCAGTAGGTCCCCTGATGGAAACCCAGCGCGGTTGCCTGTGCCATAGCCTTTGGGTCGCCGCCAATCAGCAGGATGCAGCCCGCGCCGTCGGCCAGCAGGATGGCGTAGTTCGATCCTTCGGTGAATTGATGAATGTCTTCGATGAAGGGGGTGGCGACGGTGATCAGGTCCAGTTGGGCGCGCATGATGGAGCTGAGCGCGCCGGCATTGATCGGCGCCACGCGCGGCCGCGCCAAGGGGTTGAAGCGATTGACGCAGCGCCGCCACGAACGAACGATGGCGGGGTCCATGCGCGCCGCCTCGATCGCGTCAAGTCGCCCGGTCTCGGTGAACGAGAGCCAGGACTCGCGGATTGCCTCGTTTCGGGTGCCGATGTCTGCCGGTAGCATGGTTATCAAGAAATGGCGATGTCTGTCGTCGCGATCCTGTCACTCGGTGATGACAGAAAGCCTGCGATCACCTCAACGACATGTCGCGGATCCATAGCGCCTAACTATAACGCCTCCCCGGCAAAGTCGGTAGATTCTGCCGCATCCATTCGTTTGGATGACCCGCCGGATAGACGTACAATCCATGATCCTGGCGAACATTTCCGCCGCGTTGACGGTTACCTGCTTAACCCAAAGTTAAATACTTATATGGTTCCTATGGAATGCTGGTAAGCTACCATTATATAATGAAAGATGTCGAATCAATGACCGTAGACACCGACCGGCCGGCGCCCTCATTATACGATTGCCGAAATTGGCTCGGCTCGCGCCGACTCACTTTAATACGAAAAAAGGCCGGTTGCCTTGCGGGAGTCTTATAAATTATGGATGAACAACCGAACGATAGCCGACCCTCGATTCCAACATGGGTCTGGATCATCACCATCTTCGCGGTGATATTGGGGCTGCAGCTCTGGCTGAGCGGCAAATTTAGCGGGCCGGAGCAAATCTCGCTCCAGAAAATGGCCGACCACATCGCCGCCGGCGATGTGAAACAGTTGGTCGTCTCTGGCGACCGCTTGCAGGTGACGCTTAAGGACGATCGCACCTTTGGCGCGATCAAATCTCCTTCCGACAGTCTGATCGAGACCTTCGAATATTACGGCATCTCGGCCGAACAATTAAACAACAACCTGGTCATTCGCGATCAATCGACGTGGAATACCCTGATCACCATTGCATTGAGCCTCGGCCCGGTGCTGCTGCTGATCTGGATCTTCACGCGCGGCTTTCGCCAGATGCAGGGCGGCGGCGGCAACAACATCTTCGGCTTCGGCCGCAGCCGCGCCCGCAATCTGACCGACGCCAACCGGCCGACCGTCACCTTCGACGATGTGGCCGGGGTCGAGGAAGCCAAGCTGGAGCTGGCCGAGGTGGTGCAATTCCTGCGCGAACCGGAGAAATTCGTGCAGGTCGGCGCGCGCATTCCCAAGGGCGTCCTCATGGTCGGCCCGCCGGGAACGGGCAAGACCTTGCTGGCTCGCGCCGTGGCCGGCGAAGCGGGCGTGCCGTTCTTCCACATCTCCGGCTCGGAGTTCGTGGAGATGTTCGTTGGCGTGGGCGCCAGCCGCGTGCGCGACCTGTTCGAGAAGGCCAAGGCCGCCGCGCCCTCCATCGTCTTCGTGGACGAGATCGACGCTGTCGGCCGCCAGCGTGGTGCGGGCCTCGGCGGCGGCCACGATGAGCGCGAGCAGACGCTCAACCAGATTCTCGTCGAGATGGACGGCTTCGATAACGAGACCAATGTCATCGTCATCGCCGCCACCAACCGGGCCGACATCCTCGACCCGGCTCTGCTGCGCCCCGGTCGCTTCGACCGCAAGGTCTTCGTCGATTTGCCCGACATTGCCGGACGCGAGAAAATCCTGCAGGTCCACGCCCGCGGCAAACCGATCGCCGGCGAAGTGAACTTCAAGGAAGTCGCCCGCCTGACGGCCGGCTTCTCCGGCGCCGATCTGGAAAACCTCATCAACGAGGCGGCGATCTTCGCTGCTCGACGCAGCAAGCGCACCATCGGCCTGCTGGAGTTCCAGGACGCCTTCGACCGCGTGGTCATGGGGCCGGAACGCCAGACCCGCGTGATGAGCGAAGACGACAAGATGACGGTGGCCTATCATGAGGCGGGACATGCCGTCGTCAGCTTCTTCCTGACTCACACCGACCCGGTGCAGAAAATCACCATCGTGCCGCGCGGCCGCGCCGGCGGCTACGTCATGTCATTGCCCGAAGACCGCGCCCTCTATAGTCGCGAGTTCTTCGATGACCAGATCGCCATGGCTCTGGGCGGCCGGGCATCGGAGGAGCATTTCTTCGGCCGCGTCACAACCGGCGCATCCAACGACCTGCAGAATGCTACGCGATTGGCTCGCGCCATGGTCATGGAATACGGCATGTCGGACAGGCTCGGCTTGCCCACCTACGGCGGCGGCTCCGGCAGTCCGTTCGTCGGCCGCGAGATGGGCTTTTTCGGCAGCGGCCGCGACTATAGCGAGGAAGCCGCTCAGGCCATCGACGCCGAGGTCAAGCGCATCCTGGAAGAGAACTATGCCCGCGCGCTGGGGGTCATCGAGCAGAAGCATGATCGCATGGTGCAACTGGCGACGACGCTTATGGACGTGGAGACGCTCGACCGGCCCGCGTTCGAGAAACTCATGAACGACCCGATATCGGATAATGGCCGGGTCCCTGATGAGGTTGTGGCCGACGCGCAGCCCGTCGAAGCAATTTAGGCGTTTGGATGCAGGGGGCAGGTGCGACAGGCAGCCTGTCGTCCAAACCCGCCCCTACACATTGGCGGGTGGGTTGCAAGCCCGTTCCAATCAGCCGCAGGACTCGCAATGACCGAAATGACCCAGGCCGTCGTAACTTCCCGGGACGGCAGCGTGCTGACGGTATCCCTCAACCGGCCGGAGCAGCACAACGCCATGAACCCCGCCATCATGCATGAGCTAATGCGCATTTTCGGCGAGCTGCCGGCGCGGGATGACGTGCGCGTGGTGGTTCTGACCGGCAACGGCCGCTCTTTCTGTGCCGGGGCCGACCTGGCCTTCATGCGGGCCGCGGCCGATTACACCTTCGAGCAGAACGTGGCCGACGGGCAGGCGATTTTCAATCTGATGATGGCTGTCGACTCCTGCCCACAGCCGGTCGTCGGCCGAATCAACGGCGCGGCCATCGGCGGCGGGGCGGGGCTGGTCAGCTGTTGCGATATCGTCGTCGCTTCCGAACGGGCGACCTTCGCCTTCAGCGAGGCGCGGCTGGGCATCGCTCCGGCCGTCATCTCCCCCTTCGTCCTGTCGCGCATCGGCCCCGGCCACGCCCGCGAACTTTTCCTGACCGGCGAACGGTTCGACGTCCGCCGCGCCCAGGCTATCGGCCTCGTCCATCATGTGGCGGCCGAGAGCGAACTCGACGCCGTCGTGGCCGAGCGGGTGACCCAATTGCTGCAAGCCGCCCCCGGCGCGCAAGCCGCCATCAAGGAGCTTATCCGCGCCGTGGCCCATCAACCCAAGGCCGATGCGCGCGAATACACGGCCGAAACGATCGCCGCTCGCCGTGCCAGTGACGAAGGCCGTGAAGGGATGAGCGCATTCCTCGAAAAGCGCAAGCCGCGATGGCAGGAATAATCAGGAATTAGGGATTGCGAATTAGGGATGGTGCGCATTCCTGATTCGCGACCTGTTGTTTATGAAGCTGGCTATTCTCTCCGACATCCACGGCAATTGGCCCGCGCTGGAGGCCGTCGCGGCCGATATCGACGCGTGGCGGCCCGACAGGGTACTGGTCAACGGGGATGTAGTCAACGATGGGCCAAGCAGCGTCGCTTGCTGGCGCTACGTGGCCCGACGACGGCATGACGACGGCTGGCAAGTGCTGCGCGGCAACCACGAGGAATACGTCACCGAATGGTGCGACCCGTCCACACCGCGCCAAGGCCCCGCCTATGAGCTGATTCGCCTCAGTCAATGGACGTATGAGCAGTTTGGCGGAGACGTAGCCGAGCTGGCCGAACTGCCCGACCGCTGGGAATGGGCCGCTCCCGACGGCACGGCGCTGATCGCCATGCACGGCACATTGCCCGGCAATCGCGTCGGCATCTACCCATTCACGCCCGATGAGATCATCCGGCAACGAATCCCCACCGCCGCGGCCGTGTTCGTGACCGCCCACACCCACATAGCCCACATACGCCAACTGGATAGCACGCTGGTCGTCAATATCGGCTCGGTTGGCATCCCCGGCGACGGCGACGGCCGCGCCGCCTATGGCCGGTTCACGTGGGAACAGGGTTGCGGCTGGCAGGCAGAGATCCGGCGTGTCGACTACGATCGATCGGCGGCCGAGCGCGATTACTTCACCTCCGGCTTCATGACCGGCGTGGGACCGGAAGCGGAACTGTCGCTGGTGCAATTCCGCATGGCGCGCGACGTGCGCACGCGCTGGTCGGCCAACTATCGCGAGCGCATCCTCAATGGGGAGATGTCGGTCATGGAATCGGTTGACCAATGGTTGCGCCGCGACGAATTTCGCGGCTATCGCCTGGCCGACGCGCCCGCGCCGCGACCGGCTGTGTGCTAATCAGGCGCTCATAAACCGGCGTATCAGAGACAAAATAGCGACACTTTGGGGGCATTCATGGGCTTTCCGCGGTTATAAACAGGCTTGGGGCTTGCGGAATTTCAGCCGCTTTTCTATAATGTGCGTGGATCTGGAAGAGGAATTTGTTTGAATTACATTGATCTGTTGTTGTCTGGAACCATATTGCCCTGGCTGCTAGGGTTACTGCTGGCGCTTGGCCTCGTGGCTCTCCTGATGTCCATGAAGCTGTGGCGTGATACCAAGCGGTCGCCCTACTTCTTTATGCGCCAGCAGGCCGCCCGACGGATGCAATCCTATCTGTCGGCATTTGTCGCCCTCATGCTGTTGGCGGTCGGCATCGGCGTTTATGGGTGGCGCACCCCTGAAGATGCCACGGTGCGCATGGCCCTCATCACCCGCGCCAAGCCGGCGACCGCCGAAGTCCAGGAGTTGATGGCCCAGCCGTCGGTTGCCGAGCGCGCCACGGCCGCCGCCGTAGCGACTACAACCCGCAGTGGCGGCGTGGCCAACGTCTTGCTCAGCGCGGACGAAGCCACCTCCCTTGTCCCTGAACTTCCCGCCGCCTATGATCAGGTTAAATCACTCGTTGATCTGAAATCATCCACTGAACTCGGCACCGTCGTTCTTTCCAGCACCGTCACCGACGAATACAAAGCCATCAACCCCGCCAGTGTCTTCGGCGAGGGGTTCTACACGCTCTATGCCACCTTCGCCTATAAGGACATGGCGGACGGCATGGCCTGGTCATGGGTGTGGCGACACAACGGGCAGGTCATCGACGGTGGCAACGAGCTTTGGGCCTATGGCGATGAAGGCCCCGGCTATATTTATCTGAACCCCGAAGAGGGCTTTGCCGAAGGTCGCTATTCGCTTGAAGTCTGGGTCAATGGCGAACTGTTGGGCCAGGCCTCAGCCACCATGAACGACGCGGCCGTTGCCGCTGGAAACTAAACATCGCGCTTGTCCGAACAGCGAAAGAAGGCCCACGGGGCCTTTTTTGTTATCCGGCCATCCCCGCCGCTATTATCCAAACCAATCCTATGATCGACCCGGCAAACGACGCGCCAGAATGCCGACGAACCGCTGCCACTCCTCGACGCGCAGCAGTTGGCTGATCAGCAGATAGGCGACGCCTCCGGCGGCCGTGCCGATGATGGCGCGTGACCAGACGGCCGAAGCCGGCAGCCACAGCAGCACCCCGGCGACGGCCGCGGCCATGGCCAGCGATGCCACCCCCATCCGCGCCAGGCCCGACAGCAGGGAACGACCATTCAGCCCATTCAGCTTGCCCCGTATCAGCCACAACAACAGACCCACTTCAAGCAGGTTGGACAGGCTGAAACCCAGGGCCAGGCCGCCCAACGGCAACCAGCCCAGCGTCGGAAATACCGCGTCGCGAAACCAGAGGCTCAATGCCCACATCGCCAGAATTTGCGCCCCGCCGGTCAGCACCGGCGTCAGCGTGTCGCTGAGAGCATAGAACGCGCGGGCGATAACCTCGATCGCCGTCAGCGCGATGAGGCCGATGGCGTAGAAGCGCAGCGCGGTCGCCACCAGCGTCGTCGCCTCGGCGTCGAACAGACCGCGTTCGAACAGGATCGTGATGTATGGTTCGGCCAGCATGATGAGCAGCACCGTGGCCGGCAGCCCCAAAAAGAGGATGAGCCGCAGCGAATCGCTGAGGATATGACGCATCTCACGGTGGGCCGAACGGGCGGCCAGCGTCGCCAGCGTCGGGAAGGCGGCGATCCCCAGAGCCTGCCCCAGAATCCCTTGGGGCATGATGAGGATGCGGAAGGCGGCGTTGAGCGCGGGTAATGTTCCCAGCGCCATCGTCCCGGTCAGAAACAGAATGACAAACTTGTTGATTTCGCTGAAGGAAAGCCCCAACACGCGCGGTCCCATCAGACGCGCCACCTGTTGAACACCGGGGTCATGCAGTGACAGAACAGGTGCGTAGCGGGCATTACGACCGCGCAGCGCCGGCAGCTGCACCAGCAGATGGCCCAGCGAACCGGCCACCGTGCCCCAGGCCAACCCCATGGCCGTGGCCGGCGGGTCGCCGCGCCCGACCCACGCGCCGATGACGCCGCCGACGATGATGCCCACGTTGTAGACCGAGGGCGCGACCGCGGGCAGCAGGAAATGCTGGCGGGCGTTGAGCGTGGCCATGATGATGCCGCTGACGCCGAAGATGATCGGCGACAACAGCATGATCCGCATCAGATAGACCGTGAGTGGGAGCAGCGTCGGCTCCAGAGCGATATTTTCGGCGTAGAAAAAGGTGACGAACGGCCCGGCGAAGATCATCACCAGCACCGAGACGGCCGTTGTGATGATGGTGACCAGATTGATGATGGCCGAAAAGAGATGCCAGCCACCCGCTTCGTCATCGCGGCTGAAGTAAGCGGTGAATGTGGGTATGAACGCCGAGCCAATAGCCCCACCGGCGACGATCAGGAAGATAGCCTCCGGGAACCGACCGGCGATGTCGAATGCGGTGGCCTCCAGCGTCGTGACGCCCAGATACTGCCGGACGACGATCTCGCGCACCAGGCCCAGCACGCGGCTGAGGAGAGCCAGAGAAGCCACCAGCCCCGCGGCGCGAAAGACTTGCGCGCGCACCGAGTCGCCGGCCGGGGGGGCAGAATGTTCCGTGTTGCTCATGGCTGATCGGCCCTTGGCGGGGGGATGTTCTCCGACATTCTACTATCCTCGTAATTGGGCATTAAAGACCTAACAAATGACATGGCTTCAATGTTATTCTATGGTTCTGATAACGGTCGTTTGTACTGAACATTGGAGAATAGTCAACCATGATAGAAAGCATCATAACCGAGGAACTGATTCATCGTACTAATGGCGATGGGCCGAAGGGCCTGAATGTTATTAAGGTGTCCGCGCGCTCGCGGACGGCGGCCGTGGCCGGCGCGATTGCCGGGATCATGCGCGAAGCGGGCCATGCTGAGGTCCAGGCCATTGGCGCCGGCGCTGTCAATCAGGCCGTGAAAGCCATCGTGATCGCCAAGAGTTATCTGGCCGAAGAAGATGTTCATATTGCATGTGTTCCTTCTTTTGTCGATGTCGACATTGACGATCAGGAGCGCACCGCCATTCGGTTCGTCATCGAGCCGCAACGTTAGTCGTTGTTCCGTTTCCTGCACGGGCGCAACCTCGCGGCTGCGCCCTTTTTATTTCCCGCCACCTCCGCGCCGGACTATCAGCCATCCCGATAGGCCCATACCCAGAACAATCCCCGCTCCCAGGATGAGCAGACCCACCGGGAAAGCCCCCGCGCCGGGGGCGGCTTCCTGTCCCGATGTTGCCGGTGGTGGGTTCGGCGTGGCGGTTGGCGGCGCTTCGGTTGCGGCTATGGTGGTGGCCTGGCTGGGCGAGGGGGTGGAGGACGGCCGCGACGTGGTCGATGGCGCGGGGGATGGCGTGGTCGACGGCGTCGGCGAAGGCATGAGCGCGGCCACAAAGGTGCCCTCATCCCCAATTGCCGGCTTGCTGTCGGCGGGTCGCCCGCTGCCCGCGCTTTCCTGAATCAAATAATACGTCGTCCCGCCGATCATGCAGTAATCGGCGATAGTTTGCCGGCAGAGCGCTCCCGGCAATTCAACGGTGAAGACGCCGTTTTCCGCTTCGATGGTCTCGCGCTTGCCCCACATGTCGACCAGTTCGGCCGTTTTGGCGGTGGCGATGACGGTCGCTTCTTGTCCCCCCGGCAGCCGGGCGAACAACACGGTCGTCGTCTGCCCGGGCTGCTCCAGCCGCACCTGGGCCACCTCGTCCCACCGCTCGCGCTCGGCGGCTGTGACCTTGCCCAGCAGCCGAATAGCTACACGGTAGGTGTCGAATGCGGGGCGTCGGCTGTCGTCCCAACGCACCAGGCCGAACGGCTCCGGGTTGGCCGCCCGATCCCCCTCTGTGTCCTTCAGCTTGTAGACCGAGACGCGCTCCGCCCCGCCGGCGAACGCGGCGGCGATGGCCTGCGGGATGAAAGCCGCCTGTTCGTTCAGCGACACGGCCAACGTCCAGTTGTCGACCGTCCAATAGGGGTCGTCCATCGGCGGCGCGTTGGTCTCCACCAGCCAGATTGGTTGATCCAGTCCATGGGCGTCCAGGAGGTAGCGGAAGGCGTAGAGAACGTTATAGACGGTATTGGGCTGAAAGTAGAGGTGGGCCGTGGCGACGTCAAAGTAATAATTGTTGGCCGCGGCTTCGGGATCGGCGATCACCACATCCAAAAAGCGCGAGAAATAGCCCGGATCCCAGAAGTAGGTGAACGCGCCCAGATGAACGACCGCGTCCGGGTTGGCCGCCTTGGCCGCTAAATAGGCTACGCGCTGCAACTGGAAGAACTCTTCCAATGTTCCGTCCCAGGTGTGACCGGGCGCGTTGCGGTCGGCGATGTCCGGCTCGTTCCAGATGATCCAGCGGTCGATGCGGCCCTCATAGCGCGACACGGTTTCGGTGACGAAGGCGGCCCAGGTGTTATCGGGATCGTCGGGTGGCAGGGACAGCCCGCGCGGCAATCCGCGCCGGTCGCGCGCCCAATCGGGGATGCCGATGAGCAATCCGACGACCTCGCGCCCGGCATCCAGTTCGGCCGCCAGCTCCTCGTCGTCAAGCGGCGGCCGCCAATCGCGGGGACTATCCGGTTGCACCTCGGCCCACTGGAAACGGGCGCGCGTCCACGCCGCGCCGATCCGACCGGCGGCGGCCGGATCCTCGAAGCTTTCGATGACGCCGAAGCGAATATCGCCGGGCGGGGGTGGGGTAGCCGTCACCGTCGGCTCTGTGGTGGTTTCGGCCGCCGGCTGTGTCACCGGCTGTGTCACCGGCTGTGTTGCCGGCTCCGGGGTGGGCGGGGGATCGTCCTGGGCGACGGCCGGGCCGGTCACCGGCGTCATCGCCAGTAGCACCCCCAGCAGCGCCGCTATCCACAAGCCAACGCCGAACCGGCGACGATTGTTCGTAAAAATTTTCATCCAGCCCCATAGTGTATGGCGACAGGGGGCGGGACGGCAAGCAATTGTGTGATACAATCGGCCGATATTCTTAAGGAAGGACAGGTAATCATCCCATCATGCGCACTTATCGACTCGCGCTCATCGGTTTCGGCAATGTCGGCCAGGGTTTGGCGACGATCCTGCGCGATCAGGGCCAGGTCATCGCGAGCCAGCACGGCGCGGAATATCGCATTGTGGCCGTCAACACCGGCCGCCACGGCAGCATCTACAACCCCGAAGGATTTGACCCCGGCATGTTGCTGGCGGCCTATGAGCAGACCGGCCGCGTCGACACGATCCCCGCGCCCCAATACGGCTGGGACGTGCCTCGCGTCATCTATGAGAGCAACGCCGACGTCATCGTTGAGTTGACTTCCAGCGATCTGCTGAGCGGGGAGCCGGCGGCAGGCTATATTCGCGCCGCGCTGCGCCAGGATCGTCATGTCGTGACGACCAACAAGGGGCCGGTGGCGCTGTTCTATCCTGAGCTTTCGGCCGCCGCCGCCGAGCGGGGGGTCATGTTCGGCGTCGAGGGTACCGTCATGGGCGGCACGCCGCTGCTGCGCGTCGGCCGCGAACTGTTGGCCGCCGCGGGCGTCTCGCGCATCCAGGGGATCCTCAACGGCACGACCAACTACATCCTGACCCGCATGGCCGACGGTGAATCGTACAAATCAGCGCTGGCCGAGGCCCAGGAAAAGGGTTACGCCGAAGCCAACCCCATCGCCGACGTGGACGGTTACGACGCGGCCGTCAAACTCGCCATCCTGGCGAACCTGCTGCTGGGCGTGCCGCTGACGATGGCCAACGTGGAGCGCGAGGGCATCCGCGAACTGTCGACGAAGGATGTCGTGCGGGCGCAAAAGGTGGGCGAGGTGTGGAAGATGGTCGGTTGGGTGGAGCGCACGCCGGAAATGGTGAAGGCCTGCGTCCGGCCGATTCGTCTGCCGCAGAGCCACCCGCTGGCGTCGGTATCGGGCGCGACCAATGCCGTCACCTTCGTGACCAAGCTGCTGGGGGATGTCACCATCATCGGCCCCGGCGCGGGCCGCGTCGAGACCGGCTATGCCGTCCTGTCCGATCTGCTCGAAATCCACCAACGGATGATGTAGGCGGGGAATCCACGGGTAAGGCGCTTCTATCCGGTTCGCCAGTCGCCGGGAGCGGCCGAACTCTCCACCAACACGCGCCGGCCAAACGCCTTGCTCATCAGTTCCACCGCGTTGCGTTCGGCTTCCCATATCTCCACCGCCGGGAATTCGTCGGCGAAGAGCGTCAGATAGAGCGTCTCGTCGTCCCAATGGGCGCTGATGTCATCGACGTTGGCGTTGCGGCCGCGCTCCAGGAATTCCGCGAGCCGCAGGATCGCCGACAGTTGCATGAGTAGTTCTTCATCGCCGTCGCGCAGCAGACTCTCGAAGCCGTCGATGCGCGGCCGTCCCTTGCGATGATAGCGGCTCAGCAGGCCGATGAGCGCCGTCTCGCGCGGTTGAAAGCCCGGCAACCCGCTGTTGATGATCAACGCCTGTGAATGCTTGTGGTGATCGTCGTAGCTGATCAGCGTGCCCAGATCGTGGAGCAGCGCCGCGGCTTCGAGCAGCTCCCTCTCCTCGCGGCCGAAGCCATGGAGCGGAATCAATTGGCTGAACAACCGCCCGGCCAGGAAGCGCACCTGATTGGCGTGAGCCTTGCTGTATTGATAGACCCGCGCCTTGTTGAGCACGCTGAACTGCCGCACGTCGCTGAGGACGGGGTAGCTCAGGTGCTTCCAGAAATGCTCGAAGAACAACCCCTCGCGCAGGCCGTTGACCGAAATCGTCACTTGCCCGGTCTGGAGTCGCTCCATCACAGCCCGCAGGACGAGTGCGCCCGGCAAAATGATGTCGGCGCGGTCGCTGTGAAGCCCTGGGAGCGTTTCGCGCCGGCTCAGGGGCAGCGTTGACAGCAGACGGATGTTCTCGTCCAGGTCGTCACGCGTCAGGACGAAGCCGTGGAGCGTGTTGAGCGGGTAGGCCGAGCGGGCGGCGGCCATCCCGGCCATGTTGCGGTCCGTGCCGCCCAGCGCCACCAATTCCACCGGCCCGTCTTTCTTCTTGCGTTCTTCCAGCCAACCCACGGTGTCCAAATACGTCGCGATCTCGCGCTGGATTGCATCGAGTTCGGCCGCCGCCGGTGGGTCTTTGCGAATGAAACGCTCGGAGAGGGCAAGCGCGCCAAGGGGCAGAGACGTCCCTTGCTGGAAGCGGCGGCCCAGTACGCGGGAAATCTGCATGCTGCCGCCGCCGATGTCGAGCACGTAGCCGTCATTCAGCGGGACTTCGTTCAGCGCGCCCAGCACGCCGTAAAAGGCCTCTCTTTCGCCGTCCAGGATGCGCAGGGGCAGCCCCAGGCCTGATTCCACCTGCCGCACGAACTCCGCGCCGTTTTGGGCATCACGGACGGCGCTGGTGGCCGTGGCGATGATCAGATCGACCTGGGTGCTGTCGCAGAAGCGTTTGAACAGGCGCAATGTCACCAGAGCGCGGGCCATTGCTTCGTCGCTCAATCCGGCGGCCGTCATGCCTTGCCGCAGACGCACCACCTCGCGAATCTCGTCTTCGAGGCGATAGGCATAGCCCGGCACGGCGGCCATAACCACCAGCCGGGCCGTGTTGGAACCCAGGTCAATGATGGCGACACGCTGTTGAGTGGTAGTAGGGAGCATGATCGACATTATACGCCGACGGCCAACCACGGGCCACAGGTGATAGACCGCCGACGACAGACCACGGACGACAGCAGGAGCGCGTCGTCCATCGTCTATCAACCACGGACCAAGGCAAGAGTGCGACTCTTTCGTACTTCGTACTTCGTCGTTCGTACTTCCTCGTCGGTCAGCGGTCGTCGGTCATTCCTCTTGACATCCCGCCCATCCCCAGTATAATACCCATATTGATGAACATCGATATGTTTGAAGCGCCGGAAGAATCCATATCCTTTGCCAAGGCGATAGCCGACGAGACCCGACAACGCGTGATGGGTCTGCTGTGCTGCCGCTGGCTGTGCGTGGGCGATATCGTTGAGGAGATGCAGGGCGTCACCCAGCCGACCGTCTCCCACCACCTGGCCGTCCTGCGCGAGGCCGGGCTGGTCCACGTGCGCCGTGAGGGCAAGCAGGTCTTCTACTCGCTCAATCAGGATGAAGTCGTCGATTGCTGCGGCCGTATCATGCGCATTTTTGCGCCGGAGCGGGTGGACACATCTGCTACCGTCGATATGGCCTCGATTGAAGTTCGCGAAGCGCGCGCGCAGGTTCAGAGGTGAGCCTCTTTTTTTACAATAACACATAGATGGATATCAATATGAGGTGATTGAAAGTGAACGAAAATAGAGAGCAGATACACGAAGCGGTGCGTGAACGGTATGCGCGCCTGGCTGACGGGGCGGCCGAAGGTGGATGTTGTTCGAGCGGTGGCGATTGCTGTGGTTCGCCGGCCGATGTCGCTCTGGCCGAGGTCACGCTGGAGGGTGAGAAACTCGACAGGATCTATGATGACCTTTATACGGCCGACACGAAATGGCTGCCCAAAGAAGTAACCGGTCTTTCGCTCGGTTGCGGCGACCCCATCACCTTGGCAGGCCTGCAACCCGGCCAGACGGTTCTCGATCTGGGGTCAGGCGGCGGCATCGACGTCTTCATGGCCGCGCGGCAGGTCGGGCCGACCGGGTACGTCATCGGCGTGGACATGACGCCGGAGATGCTGGCCAAGGCGGAGCGCAACAAGGCCAAGGTGGGGCTGGATAACGTGGAGTTTCGGCGCGGCTACATCGAAGACCTGCCTGTGGATGACGATTCGGTTGACGTCATCCTGTCCAACTGCGTTATTAACCTCAGCCCCGACAAGGCGGCCGTCTTCCGTGAGGCGTACCGGGTGTTGCGCTCGGGCGGGCGGCTGGCCGTGTCGGACATGATGACGCTTGGCCGATTCACGCCGGAGGAGCGAGCCAACCTGCCGGCCTGGGCCGGTTGCGTCACCGGCGCGGAGGACGTGGCGCTCTATGCCGGGGTCATGC
>DAOMSB010000030.1:22445-31319 GCA_035446145.1 Promineifilum sp. (SeqCode)
TGGGCCGGTTGCGTCACCGGCGCGGAGGACGTGGCGCTCTATGCCGGGGTCATGCGAGCGGCGGGCTTCAGGGATATTTCGATCGTCGATAAAGGCGAACCGACCGTCGAATTGGCGGGGCACCCGCTGGAGAACGGCCCGACGCGATTGTTCAGCGCGCGGGTGACGGCGGTGAAGGGATAGGGGATAAATCAGGCTATTTAACCGTTACAAATATGGGTAGGGGCGGGTTTAAAACCCGCCCCTACAGAGCTAATTTATAAATCTGCAAACTACAAACCGACAAACCATTAAAACGGGATGTCATCTTCTTCGTGGGCCGCGGGCTTGCCGCCACCGCCGCCCTGGAAGCTGTCGTCATAGCCGCCGGAGCCGGAGCCACCACTATCGCCACGACTGCTCAGAAAGCGAACAGCTTCGGCCGTCATCTCAAAAGAAGTGCCCGTCGTCCCGTCTTGCCGCGTAAACGTGCGCGGACTTCCGGTCTGAGGATCAGGCCGCAAATGCCCCTCAATTAATACCATGCTGCCTTTGCTGAGATACTGGTTCACTGACTCAGCCTGGCGGCCCCAGACAGAGACGCGGAACCAGGTTGTTTCCTGAACGGGTTGACCGGTATTCTTGTCCGTCCAGCGGCGATCTGTAGCTACATTTATACTCGTCACGGCCGTCCCATCGGGCATATATCGCATTTCCGGGTCCCGGCCAAGACGCCCTACAATCACAAGCTTCTGATACATTTGCGATTCTCCTTAAGTTGTGCCTTGCGCTATTCGGCCGAGTTGTCCTCTGAGCCGCCAAGGCGAATAGTAACATGTTCTACGCAAACGTTCCATTTGATTTGATGCGTATCTGCAACATAATATAGCACAAATGTTCATAAAAATCAAGACTTCCAGACGACAATTTTCTGGTTGACCCTCCCTCTCGGTGCTATAAATAGGCTATGGATATCCCCAAGCCTTCCCCCGAACTGCACGATTATTTCAACCATCATCTCAGTGACTATCTCGACCTTTTGCGTGGGATGGTGCTCATCAACAGTTTCACCGCAAACCCCGCCGGCGTCGACGCACTCGGCCGTCTGACAGCCGAGCGGTTCGCCTCGCTGGGCTTCACGGCTGAGACCATTGCTTCGACCGACGCCCGCTATGGCCGGCATCTGATCCTCACCCGCGAGGGTCGTTCCGCCGGTGACACGGCCGCGCCGGTCATCGGACTCATCTCCCACCTGGATACCGTCTTTCCGGCGGCCGAAGAGCAGGCCAACGACTTCACCTTTCGTATCGAAGGCGACCGCATCTATGGCCCCGGCACGGTAGACATCAAGGGCGGCACGGTGATGATTTGCATGGTCCTTGAAGGGCTGCGCCTCTTCCACCCCGAGGTCTTCGCGGGCGTCACATGGCGCATCCTGCTCAATGCCGCCGAGGAGGTGCTGTCGCGCGATTTCGGCCTGCTGTGCCGGCATGTGCTCGGCCCGAATGCGCTGGCGGCGCTGGTGTTTGAACAGGGCGACGTGAGAGACGGCCGCTATCTGCTCGTGACGTCGCGCAAGGGGATGGCGCGCTACCACATTCAGGTAGAAGGGCGCGGTGCCCATGCCGGGGCGCTGCACAAGAGAGGGGCCAACGCCATCGTTCAATTGGCCGACGTCGTCGGTCAGATCGCCGGCTTCACCGACCACGAGCGCGATCTGACCTTCAACGTCGGCACGATCACGGGCGGCACGGTGACCAATCGCGTGCCCCATCTGGCCACGGCCGACGTCGAGATGCGCGCCTTCGACCCCGAGGTATTTGAGAGCGGCGTGGCCCGCATGATGGTCCTCAATGGGTATTGCAGCGTGCGCAGCCTCGACGACGACTACCCTTGCCGCGTGGAGGTCGATCTTGAGGGGCGATGGACGCCCTGGCCATCGAACGAGGGCACGAGCTATCTGGTGGATGTGTGGCGGGCGGCCGCGGCTGAAAACGGCATGGGGGACGTGACCCCGCAGGCTCGTGGCGGCCTGAGCGACGGCAACTGGCTGTGGGATCTGCTGCCGACAATCGACGGTCTCGGCCCACAGGGGGCAAACGCCCATTCATCCGAGCGCAGCGCCGACGGCAGCAAGGATCAGGAATACGCGCTGGCATCGTCGTTTGTGCCCAAGGCGATGCTGAATGTGGCCGCCATCGTCCGCCTTGTGACGATGGACGGGGCGGGGACGCACGATTAAGGTGACTATGGAATGGGAAACATTGCTGAACGATTGCGTGGAATTCGCCCAACGGCTGATTCGCACACCGAGCATGCCCGGAGAGGAGCAAGCCATCGCCGCGCTCATCGCCGAAGAGCTGGCACGTCTCGGCTACGACGAAGTATGGGATGATCCGGCCGGCAACATTTTCGGGCGCGTCTATGGGCAGGATCGCAGCCTGCCCGCGCTGGCACTGAACACCCACCTCGACCACGTCGATCCTGGCGACCCGATGCTATGGCCCACGCCTCCCTTCGCGGCCGAAATTCGCGACGGCCGCCTGATCGGCCGGGGGGCGTGTGACATCAAGGGGCCGCTGGCCGTGCAGGTCTACAGCGCGGCAGGACTGCTGCGCGCCGGTGAACGGCCGCGGCGCGACGTCGTTTTCTGTGGCGTGACCCAGGAAGAGGTCGGTGGCGCGGGGGCGCTCTATTGGGCGCAGCATCTTGATTATCCCGTGGAGCTGGTCATCCTCGGCGAGCCGTCGTCCAACGAGCTGTCGGTGGGCCATCGCGGCATCGTCCAGTTTTGGCTGACGTTCCACGGCCGCTCGGCCCATGCCAGCGCGCCGGAGCGGGCCGTGAACCCCAACTATGCTCTCGCCTCGTTTTTGTCGCAGCTGCGAGCGGCCGCGGCCGAGCAGCTACGCGTCCATCCCGTCCTCGGCCCCACGAGTGTTTCGCCGACGATCATCGAAGTTGACACGACCAGCACCAACGTCACCCCGGCCTGGACGCGGGTGCTGCTCGATTTCCGCACCTCGTCGGAGAGCGTCAACAGCTTGCGCGCGTTCATCGATCGACTGGCAGACGATTTTCCCCATTCGCTGGAATATGCCGAAGGTATGGAACCATCGCCGCTGGACGATTCCGACGAGATGATCGCCGGGTTCTACACGCCGCCCGATAGCCAATTGGTGCTGCGGACGCGCGCGGCGCTGGGCCGGGGGATGGGTCGCGAGCCGGAGCTGATTCGCTACCGCTTCGCCACCGACGGCCGCCACATGGCCCCCTACGGCATCCCTGTCCTCGGCTTTGCGCCCGGTGAGGAAGAGATGGCCCACACCGCCGGGGAGAGCATCAGCCTCGCCCAGATGGCGGAGAGCTTGCGGGGGCACATGCAGCTGTTGCGGGAGTTCTGAGGTGTGATCGCCGACAGGCGACAGGCGACCGGAAATGTTCATGGATTATGGCCTGTTGATGGGCGATGAGTGGCGGTCAAAAGCCGCTTGACGCCGTCCCCGCTGAGGGTTACCCTATGGATGGAGAACGCTATGCCCAATATCGACAAGCTCGACCGCGGCCAATCCCAACAGCGTGATGGCCTCACCCACCAGGCAATTGAGGATTATGTCAAGACGATCTACTCGCTGGCGCTGGAGGAAAGCCCGGTATCCACATCCCGCATTGCCATAGCCCGCTCGGTGAAACCCGCCTCGGCCACCAGCATGATCCAGCGGCTGGCCCGGCTGCATCTGGTCAACTACGAGAAGCATTACGGCGTAACCTTGACCGAGTCCGGCGAAAAGCTGGCGCTGGAGGTCATCCGCCATCATCGCTTGCTGGAGCTTTACCTCATGGAGGCGCTCGGCTTTGAATGGCATGAGGTTCACGAGCAGGCCGACATTCTGGAGCATGTCATCAGCGAGAAGCTGGAAGAGCGCATCGCCGCTGTGCTGAACCATCCCGAATTCGACCCCCACGGTGACCCAATCCCCGCGCTGGACGGGACGATGGCGGTGATCGACACCACCGCGCTCTCCGATTTGATCGTGGGCGAACAGGCGCGGGTGGCTCGCGTCCCCGACGACTCCAACAGCGAGTTGTTGCGCTATCTGGCCGGGCTGGAACTGGTTCCGGGAGCGATGGTCACGATCATCGAGGTGGCTCCGTTCCTGGGGCCGCTGACGATCGAGGTGGGCGACAGCCAGAAGATCATCGGCCGCAACCTGGCCGACCTCGTCCTTGTCCAGCGAATGTAAAAGCCAGGCGACAGCCCTACTGACCCGTGGATCAGTATTCAGTAGATCAGTATTCAGTTACTGACCCACTGACCCACTGACCCACTGACCCACTGACCCACTGACCCACTGACCCGCTGACCCACTGACCCACTACGTGTAAAGTCCTATTGCCGCCTATAGAGGACTGTGCTACTATGTGCTCACCCTGCTGTGTGCGAGAGTGCCTCTAGCGTTGAGCCACTTTGATTTCCCTGGGAATTGGGATACGTAAGAGGGGATGTAGTAGCCGCAAGGCAAGGCAGTGTACCTCGAGACAAAATTCCCACCTGCGAGAGCAGGTTCATACAATAGAGCATTCACGGCATGGTGGGGCGAACTCATCGCAACCCTATATTCCCCGTTTATTCAACTCATGGACCGTTTCACCGGGCTTCCTGAAGGGAAAGCTCGACGTGAAACGCTGTCTATTTGCCGGGCCTGCCGCGCGAGTGATGACGGCTTGGGTCAGGGCGTGAGCAGCGTCACCTTGCCGGGCAGCACGCGATAGCTCACCGTCTCGGCCGACTCGGCGAAAAGTTCTCCGTCGCTATGGAGTGGCGTGCCGGGAGTGCTCGTCAGATCAATGGCCGTAATGCGCTTGAATGTGACCGCCGGATGATGGATATGCTTGCCCTGCATCAGCTTGAGCAGAATGGAGATGACCGCGCCTTTCGACACCTGGGGCGCAAAGACCATGTCCAGCAAGCCGTCGTCGAGTTCCGCACCCGGCGCCATCATGAAGCCGCCCGTGCGCGGGCTGTTACACACCGACAACAGATAGGCCGGGCCTTCATAGCCGCCGCCGTCCCAGGTCAGCTTCATCTGCCACGGCTTCAGCTTCAGCAACGCTCGCAGCAGGGCGACGATATAGCGTATCTCGCCCGAAAGTCGAGTCATCTTGATGTTCTCAATCGTCACCATCGGCTCCATCGCCGCGGCGCTGTTGTTGATGAAGAAGCGATCGTTAACCTGGCCCGCGTCGATGCGCCGCGTCTTGCCGGCGGCGATGACGCGCACGCTGTCCTCGACGGCGTCGGGCAAACCGGCCATCAGGTTGAAGTCGTTGGCCGTGCCCAGCGGAATGATGCCGAAAGGCACGGTCGGCCCGTCGCCGGCGGCGCGGATGAGGCCGTTGATGACTTCGTTAATGGTGCCGTCGCCGCCCGCGGCTACCACCGCGTCGTAGCCCTCGCGCGCGGCCGCCTCGGCGATGGATACCCCCTGCCTCGCTGTTTCGGTGACCACCAGATCGCATTCGACGCCGGCCGCGCGAAACGCCTCGGCCGTCTCGTCGGCCTGGGCTTTGGCCCCCCAGCGGTTGGCATACGGATTCAGGACAACTTTAACGCGCATGATCGTGACCTCATCGCAAGGATAATTCTCAAGCCAGGGTCGCTCGCAGCGCGCCCGGCCGATTGGTAATAATACCATTGACGCCCAGCTCGATCAGCCTGCGAGCCTCGGCCGGATCATCAACCGTCCACACGTTGACTCGCAGGCCACGCCGCCGCGCCCAGGCCATCATCGACTCATCAACTAATGCGTAGTCGGGATGATCCGCTTCGGCGCGCACAAAGGTGTGGGCCAGCTGCATCAGACGATGCTCGCGCAGATGAGCCACCGGGATGGCGCGCGGAAGGCGGCGACGAGCCTCGCGCACCACGAACGGGCTGAAGCACGAGACGATCACCTTGTCGCCCAGGTCATGCTTTCTGATGCGGTCGGCCACGGCCGCGGCCAGCCCGCCGTCATTCACCTTCAGGATTTTCAACTCCACGTTGTAGAGTGTGCGGCGGCCGAGCGTCTCGAACAGTTCATCCAGCGTCGGGATGGTGTGCTTGCCGTCAATCGTCAGCTCTCGCAGCTCGGCCAGCGTCATTTCGGTCACGCGGCCGGTGCCGTTGCAGGTGCGATCGACCGTGTCATCGTGGATGATGACCGGCACGCCGTCGGCCGCCAGCTGCACATCGAACTCGATGCCGTCGGCGTTTTGCTCCAGCGCCAGGGTGAAGGCAGCCAGCGTGTTTTCCGGCGCGTCGGCGCTGGCCCCGCGATGGCCAATGATGAGAGGACGGGTGGCTGTGAGCCAGGGTGAGTCGGGCAAGGGATGCTCCGGCTCCGCTAGATATCGTGTACCTTGACGAGGTTGGTATGGCCCGACACCTGGAAAGGTACCCCGGCAGTGATCACGACTTGTTGTCCGGTTTCCAGGCCATTTTTGCGCAACGCCTCGGCCGTTTCCTCGAGCATCGAATCGGTGTCGGCAAAGTCTGGAACCAGCAGGGTCTCGACCCCCCACACCATGGCCAACCGCCGTTGTGTGTGAGCCGATGGAGAGACCGCGTAAATAGGGATGCGCGGGCGATAGCGAGCGATCTGGCGCGCCGTGTAGCCGCTGAGGGTAGCGCTGGCGATGGCCACGGCGCCGACCTCTTCAGCAATGGTGCAACTTGCCCGGCCAATGGCCTCGGTGATGCTGCCCGGCTGGCCGGTTCCGTTGAGGCGCGCGCGCCACCAATCATAGGGCAGCGCTCGCTCGGTGATCTCGGCGATCTGTTTCATCATCAGCACTGATTCAACCGGATAATTGCCGGTAGCCGTCTCGCCGGAGAGCATCACTGCGTCGGTGCCGTCAAGGATGGCGTTGGCCACATCGGTGGCCTCGGCGCGTGTCGGCCGCGGGTGTTCCACCATCGACTGCAGCATCTGCGTAGCGGTGATGACCGGCTTGCCCGCTTCATTGCACACGGCGATGATACGTTTCTGAAGCATGGGCAGTTCCTGGGGTGGCATCTCAATGCCCAGGTCGCCGCGCGCCACCATCAGGGCGTCGGCCGCGTCGCGAATGGCCAGCAGGTTGTCGATGGCCTCTTTCTTTTCAATCTTGGCGACGATCGGGATCTGCCGCGGCTTGTCCCTCATCAGGTCCTGCAACTCTTTAATGTCGTAGACGGTGCGCACGAACGACAGAGCGACATAGTCAAAATCCAGTTCGCAGATCAGGTCGAGGTCCTCGTGGTCCTTGTCGGAGAGGCAGGAGATGGGCAGATCCACGCCCGGGGCGTTCACCCCTTTGCGCGATTCGAGCAGCCCGGCCACGCTGACGATCACCCGCAACGTATCGCCGCGCTTCTCGGCCACGGTGAACTCGACTTCGCCGTCGCCGATGACCAGTCGGTCGCCCGGCTGGGCAGCGGCGATGAGATCGGGGTGCGGCAGATGGATCATCGCCGGCTGGCCGGGGTGCGGCGTCAGCACGATCTCGTCTCCCGGAGAGAGCATCATGCCGCCGGCTTTGACATGACCCAGACGCAGCTTGGGGCCTTGCAGGTCGCCGAGGATGGCCAGAGTCTTGCCTTCCTCGGCGGCCACTGCCCGCAGCATCTCCACGGTCCGGGTGTGCCCGGCGTGATCGCCATGGGAGAAGTTAATACGGGCCACGGTCATGCCCGCGTCGAGCATGCGGCGAATCGTTTCGGCATGGGCCGAACCGGGGCCAATGGTTGCAACTATTTTGGTGCGCGCCATATGTCTTCAGGAGAGCGATCTGAGCCTTAGCCGGCCGCGTCGAGGGTTATTCTGATTTCGTCGTTATCGAGACGGCGCGCCACCACCCGGATATTCTCGCTATTGGCGAAATTCTCTTCCAGCCATTCATGCACCTGGGGGCCAAGCACCAGACGGGCCTGATCGCCGGGCTGCAAGCGCCATACGCTGCTGTGGCGATCCTGACGGCCGCCGAACACCACCGTCACATCGCGCGTTTCCATGCGATTGCTGGCGGCGAAGAACGGCCAATGGGCCGCAGTCAGGTTGACGAATCCGCGCCGAATGTGGAGCGGCTTCAACTCAGCCACATAGGTAAAACTGTCGGCCATGGCCTTGATGCTGCCGGTGATGGCCTGCTCGCCGGGCGGGGTCTCCTCTGTGGCCTCTGCCGGCCGGCGAGGAGCCTTGGTGGTGGATCTGGTGGCGCGGGCCTTCCGGGTCTTCTTGCCCGTGAAGAGGCGCAACGTCGGCATCAACGTGGCCACCAGATCGGCCGAAATATCGACCACGGCCGTGCTCATTGCCGCCACGCGCTCCGAGGGAAGCCGCAGGCTCAAATAGATTGGCGTCGCCCATTTGTCCTCTTCGTTGAGATAGGCAGCGCGAGAGAATATTTCGCGGGCCTGATCTTCGCTCAGGTTATTGACGCTGTCCTTGAACAGATCCAGATGGTGGGCGCGCTCCTGGGAATCGGGGTCGATTTGCATCTGCTGCACGCGCAACGTCCAGTTGGGGTCCAGTTGGGTCAATGTATGGTGGGCGACCGTCAGGTCCTTGTTGACAGCCGCCAACCCCTTGGACAGCAGGTTTGTGCCGACGATGCCGAGCTGGACTTCCAGGCTCATGGGGCGAGCGTTGAACGCCACATAGGCTTCCTTGTCGAAACTGTCGCCGGTGGCCAAATAGACGTTCTGGTTGTCGGGACTTAGACCGCGCGAGGAGAAATCATCGCGCACATCAGGGGGCAGGCGCAGATAAAGCGCGTCGATGAACAATTGCAGTTGCGCCAAGGCAAATTTGAGGGCATTTTCTTCCCCCGCCCAGCCAAATGCCGAAAAGACAGGCATCGTAAGGCCGGAGA
>DAOMSB010000031.1:0-29628 GCA_035446145.1 Promineifilum sp. (SeqCode)
CCAGCCGCTCGGGGCTGACGTTCTCCGGCACAGCCAGGCGCACGCGGTAGCCGCGGGCCGCCCCGAGCATGGCGTAGGCAATGCCGGTATTGCCTGATGTGGCGTCGAGCAAGGTCATGCCCGGCCGGAGCAGCCCTCGGCGTTCGGCGGCGCGGATGATGCTCAGCGCAGCTCTATCCTTGATGGAGCCGCCGGGGTTGTACCATTCGGCTTTCGCCAGCAGCATGACCCCGGAAGAGACACGGCGATTGAGCAATTGCTTGGCCGCAGCCGCAGCATCGAGGCGTAGCAGGGGTGTGTTGCCTATGAGTTGTTCAAGCTGTGTGGAAGAATCGGCACGAACGGCCAACTCCAGGTTATCGATTGTCGCAATCATGATGCAAATGTCTTTATCCGATCCGATGTCGTCTGTTGACGGCCAAGGCGTCGAGCAGGCACAAAAAAACGGTCGCAACTTCCCTTGTGAAGCGCGTGTAACAGCCGGGTTACGCGCGAGGGCAGTTACCACCGTATGCTCGACAGTCCGAACGCCGGACCGGGCCTGCGGTGGCTTCTACCCCCGCTTAAGACATCTGCAATATTGCCGAATCATTTCTTGACCTAATCGTTATTATCAGAAGGTTGATTAAAAGTTCTGCTGGCCGGAAGTATATGAAATCGCCGGAAGCAAGTCAAGAGCCGTTATTCCGCGTCCAGCTCGCTGCCGGCGTCCAGCGCGCCCTGTGCCGCGGCCAGGGTCGCCAGCCCCTCGGCGATCATCTCTTCCCCGGCGATGGCCATGGCCTCGCTGTTAGCCGTTACTGCGTCGGCCAGATCCATACGCGCGGCGCCCTCGGCGACTTCGGCCGCGCCCAGCTCGGCCACTTTCTCGCCCGTTTCGCCCAGCGTGTGGGCCAGGGCGCGCAATGCCCCATAGCGCATGATGTTGTCGACGGCCAGTTCGCGCAATCGCTGGCTGCGATCGAGCAGAAACTCCGACACAGTGGTCATGTCCAGCGAGGCCAGCACGTCGCCGACGACGGCCAACTCGCCGGAGATGGAGCCGATCTCCATCGCATCATCGAGGTCTTCCTCGTTCAGCGAGTGAACGACTGCGGTCATTGAGTCGATATCCTCGGACGCGGCCAGCATGTCCGCGCCCTGCAGCAGGTCGTTGGCCCCCGCGGCCGCTTCCAGATCGCCTTGAGCGGCGCGCCGGCGGGCCAGATAGAGCGCATCCTCGCCGCGGGTCAGGCGGTTGGAGACGTAGGCGGCGGCCATGGCCGCGTCGACCGTCTCCGGGTTGGGTGGTTGCAGCGGTTTCTTTTGCTCGTTCATGATCTTTCTCCCGCGAATTCCAGAGTGACGATTGCGCAAGCCGGATTATATGTGGTTGCGTGCCGGGTTACAATCAGTTCATCGGCTCAGCCGGCTCAGGACGGCGCTGATGGAGTAGACGATGAGCATCTGGGCGGGGCCATAGGTGAGCCAGATGACGTCGCCGATGAGCCGGAAGCTCATGCCGCTGAACATCTCACCGGCCAGGATGAGGTCACTCAGCAGGAAGAGCGCGCCGCCAAGCGCCAAGAGGATGAAGCGGCCGTCCTGGAGAGCCAGGCCGGTGGCCACGCCGGCCGTGCCGGCCAGCAGCAGGGCGTAGGGCAGGGCGATCCAGTGGACGAGGGTGAGGGTGATTCCGGCGGCCGAGGCTCCGCGATAGACGACGATATACCAGCCGACGAGACCGACGAGCAGCCAGACGGCCAGCGCTCCCCAGCGTGGCCCCGACGCCGTTAGACCGGCGGCCGAGGCGAAGCGCAGCATGGCTATGATGTAGAAGATGTGGCCGACGCCGAAGAAGGCGATGCCCATGATGACGGTGCGGCCGCCGGGCAGCCACCCGGCCAGCGCCAGGTCGCCCAGAAGGCCAAAAGTCATGCCGATGGCGATGAGCAGGGCGTAGCCGCCGGCGGGAGTGTCGCGCGTGAAGGCGTACCAGCTGAACGCGGCGACGACCAGTGTGGCCGACGAAGCCATGCGCGTCCAGGCCGGCATGCGGCGAGAAGCCTCGGCCGGGCCACCAAAGAGGAAGCCGCCGAAGAGCAGGACGGCCCACAGGATGAGCAGGCCGATGAGCCAGTAGCGTTGGGCGGGGTTGGATAGTGATTGAAACATAAGACTCCCTTAGGTAGGACGACGGACGAGCGGACTCCTGCCCGCCGACGACGTGACCCCTGTCGCGTGACGACAGACCACAGACCACGGATTCCTGTCAAATTTAGCGCAATGACGAGAAGAAGCCAAAAACGAAGATGAGTATGCTCCCTCTCATCGCAGCCTGTGCCTCTTGGCCGGTCGGCGTCAGTGGTCAGCGGGCAGGAGTCCGCTCGTCGGCTGGCGGTCATATCCGCCCTAAACTGGTAAAATCACGCTCATGGCCGAACGCGTGGAGATCAGCGGCTCTGTGGAGCGCGTGACTTATTACAACGAGGAGAACGGCTACACCGTCCTGCGGCTGCGGCCGGACACGCGCGGCTTGCTGCCCTATGCCCACGGCGAACCGCTGGCCACCGTCGTCGGCAACTTGCCGGAGGTCAATCCGGGCGAATGGCTGAAGCTGACCGGCCAATGGCTCAACCACCCCAAACATGGCCGCCAATTCCAGGTGGAGCTGTGCGAGCAGTCGGTTCCGGCGTCGGTCGAGGGAATCAAGCGCTATCTTGGCTCCGGCATGGTGCGCGGTGTGGGCAAGGTGATGGCCGAGCGCATCGTCAACCGGTTTGGCGCGGAGACGCTGGATATCATCGACGAGGACCCGCAGCGCCTGGGCGAGGTGCTGGGCATCGGTCGCAAGCGCGTCGACAACATCATCAAGGCCTGGGAGGAGCAGCGGGCCATCAAGGATGTGATGGTGTTCCTGCATGGCCACGGTATCTCCACCCATCTGGCGGTCAAGATCTACAAGCAATACGGCGATCAGTCACTGGCGGTCGTCCAGACCACGCCTTATAAGCTGGTGCAGGATGTCCATGGCATCGGCTTCAAGACGGCCGACAAGATCGCCCAGGCATTGGGCCTTTCGGCCGACGACCCGGCGCGCATCGAAGCCGGCATCCATTACACGCTGAGCAAGATGGCTGAGGACGGCCACGTCTATGCCCCTCAGGACGAACTGGAACCGGAGGCGGCCGACATCCTGCAGGTTTCGGCCGAGCGGGTGAGCGCCGTGCTGGAGTCGCTGGAGAACAGCGAGCTGGTGCGGCGGGAGACGATCGTGTATCCGACGGCCGACGAACGGCGACCGGCCGCCGCCAACGGTTCTGCCGTCCGCGAAGAGCGGGCGGTCTATCTGCCGGCGCTCTATTTCTCGGAGACGGGGCTAACCCGCCAAGTGCGGCGTCTGGTTGAGCACCCGACAAGCCGGCTCAGCGGAATTACGAATTACGAATTACGAATTACGAACAAGACCTTCGTCGATTCCCTGACCGCCCAACAGCGACAAGCCATCACCGCCACGCTGTCCCACAAGCTGACCATCCTGACCGGCGGGCCGGGGACGGGCAAGACGACGACGCTGCGGACGCTGCTCGATACGCTCGACGCGACCGGCCACACTTACGCGCTGGCCTCGCCCACCGGCCGGGCGGCCAAACGCTTGACCGAGGCCACCGGCCGCGAAGCAAAGACCATCCATCGAATGCTGGAATTCAAGCCGGGCGAGGGCTTCGGCCGCAACGAAAACAACCCGGTCAATGCGGATCTGATCGTCATCGACGAGGCATCGATGCTCGACCTGATGCTGGCCTACAACCTGTTGCGGGCCATCGGCTCCGATAGCCACCTGCTGCTTGTGGGCGATATCGACCAGTTGCCGTCGGTGGGGGCGGGCGACGTGCTGCGCGACCTGATCGCCTCGGATGTGGCCGCCGTCGTGCGGCTGGAGACGATCTTCCGGCAGGCGGCCAATTCGCTGATCATTCGCAACGCTCATCGGATTAATCAGGGGTTGATGCCGGAGACGGCGGGGGAGCAGGGGGGAAAGGGAGCAGGAGAGAAAGGGGCGGCCGAAGGTCATGAACCCCAAAGTGATTTCTACCTGTTCATCAAGGAAGACCCGGGCGAGACGGCCGATTTGCTGGTCGATATCGTCGCCAAGCGGCTGCCGCATAAGTTCGGGCTGGACCCCATCGACGATATTCAGGTGCTGGCGCCGATGTACAACGGCCTGGCCGGGGTGACGCGGCTGAATGAGCTATTGCAGGAAGCGCTCAACCCGCCGGGCGGCCGCAAGGTGGAGCGTCGCATCGGCGGTCGCACTTTCCGCGTCGGCGACAAGGTGATGCAAACAGTCAACAACTATGACAAAAGCGTTTATAATGGTGATATTGGACGTATCACCGCCATCGACGTGATCGAACAGACGTTGTCGGTCGCCATCGACGGCGCGCCGGTGGTTTACAGCTTTCTGGAGGCGGACGAACTGATCCATGCTTTCGCCATCAGCGTCCACAAGTCGCAGGGGTCGGAATATCCGTGCGTGGTCATTCCGGTGGTCGTGCAGCATTACATGATGCTGCAGCGCAATTTGCTCTACACGGCCGTGACGCGGGCAAAGAGGCTGGCGATTCTGGTCGGCACGCGCCGCGCCATCCAGATCGCCGTTCGCACCAACCCGACGGCCAACCGTCACACGGCGCTGGACTGGCGGCTGAAAAATTAGGAATTACGAATCAGGAATGAAGCGCGCTTCTCATTCGTAATTCGTAATTCGTAATTCTCTTGCTATGGAAGTTCAATTCGCAGTCTCAAAGGTATCGAAATGGGCGTCGCGGGAGAGCGGCGATACGCTGGAGATGATCGAGCGGCCGCAGGGCGGTTTGTCGATGGTGTTGGTCGATGGACAGACGAGCGGCCGTAGCGCCAAGGCGATCAGCAACATCGTCTCCCGGAAAGCGGTGCAACTGCTGGGCGAGGGAGTGCGCGACGGCGCGGCGGCCCGTGCCGCCCACGACTATCTGTTCACCTTTCGCGGCGGCAAGGTGTCGGCCACGCTCAATATCCTCTCCGTGGACACCCGCACGCGCACGATCGTCATTAGCCGCAACAACGAAGCGCCGGTGCTGGTGCATACCGCGGCCAACGGCTTCTATGAGCTGGATGATGAGTCCAAGGCGGTGGGCGTTCATCGCAATACCAAGCCGGTGATCACCGAAGTGCCGATCGAGGTCGGCACCATCGTCGTGGCCTTCACCGATGGCCTGCGCCACGCGGGGACTTTGAGCGGCAAGGGGTGCAGCTATGATCCGTATGCCGCCTTGCAGGAGATGGTGGCGGCCGGGCAATGTGACGCGGCGAGCATCTGCGACCGCCTGTTGGATGGGGCGATGGCCATGGACGACGGCCGCCCCCGCGACGACATCAGCGTCATTGCCATCTCCGTGCGGGAGAGCCGGGAAGGAGACGAAGTGCGGCGGCAGAGCGGGCGGCTGACGTTGTCCTAGATACGAGATACGAGATACGAAATACGAGTTCAGACGACCCCTCCACCGGCCGCTGATCTACTGACCTACTGACCTACTGACCCACTGACCTACTGACCCACTGACCAACTTTTCCCATGCCGGACGACACCCTCACACCCCCACTCCCCCTCCCCCCTGCTCCCCTGCGCGTTGCCATCGTCGGCCCTTGCGCGGCGGGCAAGAGCACGCTGGTGAAGGCGCTGCGGGAGGCGGGCTATGAGGCGCGTCATCCGGCGCAGGAACATTCCTATGTGCCCGATATGTGGCTGCGGCTGGTCGATCCTGATGTGCTGATCTATCTCGATGTCGACTATGAGGTGCTATTGGCGCGGCGGCCGAATTTCGGCGAGCGCGAATATCTGGAGCGGGAGAAGGCGCGGCTGGCCCACGCGCGGGCGCACGCGGATTTGGTGGTGGATACGAGTGGGATGACGGCCGATGAGGTAGCAACCAGAGTGGAGCTTTTTCTAGAAGCGAAGTGATTCGACAATTCGCCGCAGTGTTTCAAGTACTTCGTTGAATTCCTGCTCGCTCAACCTCGGCTGCGCACTTCTGGGTGTACCCGCCTTGTGGGCACCGAAATCAATGCGCAGGTTATTGTTGACGTCGATTAGTATATAAAATTCCATCTCGAATTGGTCGGTCTGCCGGTTATACAATCGATAAGCGCTGGCCATGTGCGATTCGCCGCCGATTGTGATGGCTTCTTGCCATTGCTCGATGCGTTGATCGCCGATGCCGGTGATACCACACGGCGTGGAGTAGGAAGCAAGCGTATCGTCCGAGGGGTATATGGTTACAAATCCCGTCCTGTAGCTCACACCTGCACAAAGATCAATGGGAAAGTTTGATTCCAGATAGGCTAGATACTCCTCATCAGTCAAGTTCTCCGGCAGCTCTATGACGTCGTGGTGATCGACTATTGCCTGCGGTGGATAGCTGAAACGATAGCCGAGGAAGTCATTTTTGTAGGTGAGCCAGCCTTCCACTTCGGTTGACGTGGACATGGGCGTAACAGTTGGCGAGGGTGTTGGGGGCGCTGGCGGTGCGACGGTGGGCGTCGCTGTTGGCTCAGGCTGAAATGGGCTATATAGTAGGCTGTCGTCGCCCGACGGTGAGGGTGTGCGCGATGATGGCCTACTGATCGACGTAGCTTCCAGGACCAGTGTCGGGTCAGTTTGGGCGATGGCGGTGGTTGAGGTGAGTGCGATGGCCGGACCTGGGGTTGTGTAAACCTCTTGGTGCTCTGCGAGCGTGCAGCCGATCAGGCCGCAAAACAGAAGCGCCAAGAAGCAGATAGAAGGGTGTTGTTTTGCCAGTTTCATCGTATGAAAATCCCCGCAAGCAAGAGCCTGTTCATAGGACTGTGGTTAGAAATAGCAACAGTTACCACCCTGGGGCGATTTCTATTCGCGCTGGTGGAAGTCCTTTTTGGATATAGCCATGAGGCGATGAATATTCGCTAGGACGTTGTCGTGTGCAATATTCGCAGTAGCCTTGCTCAAGCACTGTGGGGTTCCCACTGCCCGAATAGTATTCAATGAAGCCCACATGACCAACTTTGTAGATTTCACCGGTTGGCC
This sequence comes from Promineifilum sp. (SeqCode), assembly GCA_035446145.1. Classification (GTDB taxonomy): domain Bacteria; phylum Chloroflexota; class Anaerolineae; order Promineifilales; family Promineifilaceae; genus Promineifilum. The sequence goes on from DAOMSB010000031.1 coordinate 7,085, forward strand.
ACCAAGCGATGCTCGCACCATTGGGTGGTGTAGTGTACGAGTGCCATCCGGGTGTACTTGGAACCTGTCCCCACCAAGTACCTGCATTACCGCTAAACGGTACGCCACGATACTTATAACACACGAGATAGGTACAGTTGCCCTTGTCTTGTCCGTTCTCTCGTGCGCACGGAAATCTATAGCAAGTCTGCAAATGAGGAAGATCGCAACACCCGGCACCCTGAACGGAGGTGCAGCTGTTGACTTGCTCAGTTTGCAGCCCAGCTCTCTCTAAAGAATCTTCTGCCTCCCTGATTATTGAGTCAGGTATGTGGGTGATTACACTTGCAGGTTCTTCCCCAGAAAGGCGAAAAGAACGCACCATATGCAAGTTAAGTTGCAGTGCAAGGTTATCCGATGCTGGATGCCAAAACCGAAACACATACTGGCCGGCTTCTATGAAGACGATTAGGTTATCGTCTACGGTGAAAACAACTGCCGGATGACCGGCTACCGTACCGTTAATACTTGCCGCTGGAAACAAATTCGGACTTGCCTCATTCTGGGTTTTTAGCCAAGAGGACAAGTTATGCTCATTTGACAGGAAGATCGAAAGCGTGACATACCCTTCGTCCCCAGCAAAGGCATACTTTCTGATGATCTTTTCTGGCTCCGCATAGGGGTATTGCTGCTCGATAAGTGTTGTTACGTCCCAATCTGCTGGGTACTCCAATGTAAATCCGTGGGTATTGTTTTCATACAATGCCCACTGCTTATCAGCCATCAATCTCGACGCAAGTTGTTACTCCTTGTCAATGGGAGGCCTGGGGGTTGTTGTGCCCGGTGCGGCAGCAACCAACAATAGGATAAGCATCCAAGCCCACAAGAAATCAACCTTTCTGTTTGCCATGACTTATGCCTCCTTGACAACTCAAAGGTGATGTACTCACTTAACAACGTAACATGCCGCTTCCTTATAGATCAAGTAACGAATGTCACGCAGGAGGCAGTTGATTGTCATATAGGAGTATTGGGGTGGTAATGTGGGTAGCCAAGCAGCCAGCAAGTGAATGTCAAGGGTGCCATGGACGAATCAGGCGGCGAACATCGTTCGCCGCCGACAAACAAAAAGCCCCTCTCGCAAGAGGGGTTTATCGGGTCGTCGATTAGAAACCGGGTTTCTTCCCGGTAGTTGACCCGGGCCGATTCAGTTGATAGATGAAGACATCAATGGCGCGGCCGTCGGTGAGGTTAGCCTTAGCCAGTCTGCGCTCGTAATCGTCGCCCTCAAACTCATCAAGCATGGGCCAATTCTCCGCCAGGTGTTCCGAAGTGAAAACAAAGCCTTGAATTTCATCTCCAGATTGATCCAGCACGATGCCGGGATAGCCTGCCGCCGCGCCCCAGCCGTCGGATACCAGCCATCCCCTGATAATGGCAGGCTCCCAGGAGCCAGGGAGATCGCGGAGTATATGCTCGTTGGGCCGGCCGGGCGCAAGCGTACCATAGACAAACAGCCGATTAATCATCATCTCTCCTTGGCAACTGACGAAGCATACAATGCAAAAGACCCCTTGGGCAAGGGGTCTTTGCGGATCGTCGATTAAAAAATCGGGTTTCTTCCGAGAAACCCGGTTTTTGTGACGAGAAGTATGAAGTACGAAAGAGATCACAGACCACAGATCACAGACTACCGCGACTCCTGTCGTGTGACCACGACAGGAAGGTATCCATAGTACGAACGATGAAGTACGAACGAAGAGGGCGCTCTTTCTGTGATCGCGCGACGGGAGTCGCGACGTCCGTCGTCCGTGGTCCTAATTCCTAATTACTTATGGTATGGCTCCCCGTGGAGAATCGTGAATGCCCGGTAGAGCTGCTCCATCAGGATGATGCGGGCCATCTCGTGGGTGAAGGTGAGGGGGGAGAGGGCCAGTCGCTCGTGGGCGGCGGCCGTCACTGCCGGGTCGAAGCCAAGCGGGCCGCCGATGAGGAAGGTCAGGCTGCCGTGGGCTTCCAGTTGCGCTTGCAGCCAGACGGCCAGATCTGGGCTGCTCATTGATTTGCCGCCGGGGTCGAGCACGACCAGACGCGCGCCACGCGGAACGGCCGCCAGCAGTTGTTCTCCCTCGCGAACCATCGCCACGGCGTCGGGCAGCGATTTGCCCACCGCATCCTTCACCTCAATCAGATTGAAGTCGGTGTAGTGGCCGAGCCGCCGGGCGTATTCGTCCTGCGCGCTCAACCAGTGGCGTTCGCGCAGCTTGCCCACGGCGATGACAGCGATTCGGCCGATGGCGCGGGGCATGGCAAGCGCGGGCCTAGTTGAGGCGGCCGAGCAGGATGGTTTTGGCCCAGGTAGCCGGCAGATAGAGTGGGGCGATGGCCCGGGCGCGGTCGTAGGCAACCAGAGCCTGATACGGCTCACCCAGCTGTTCCCAGGCGCGGCCGATGTTGACATGGGCAAACTGAGGGGTAGTGTAGCGCGAGGCCACAAGCGCCTGCTCCAGCCAGGGGATAGCCTCTTCCGGTCGCCCGGATTCGATCAGATAAGCGCCAACGTCGTTATAGGGGTTGCCGTAGTCGGGGTCAATGGCGATCGCCTTCTCGCATTCGGCGATGGCTTCGTCGTAGCGATCCATGAGGGCGTAGGCCCAGCCGAGCCAGGTGTGGGCCTCGGCGGTGGGGTAGGTGGCGATGGATCGCCGGTAGAGGGCGATGGCGTGGCCGATCTCCCCGTGCTGCTGGTGGCGGTAAGCGCGGTCGGCCAGGACGTTGGCCTGCTCGCGCATGAGGTCTTGTTCTTCCATTATGGGCACTAGTTTAGCTGGCGGGCGGGGCGATGTCCAGTGACGAATGACGAGTGACGATGGGTCGTAGGGGTCTGGCGACAGGGAAAGGCGTGGCCGGGAAACGAACGGCGTTGCTGCCCGGTCGCCTGACCCTGCCGAATATGCAGTATTTATACTGAATTATATGGGCGGACAACCGGCACGGTAATTGTAGGGGCGGGTTTCAAACCCGCCCAATACCAACATGCGGCCGGTGCGAACCCGTTTGTAGTTAACTGCTTCAGCGCTGTCGCCGGTTGTCTCGCCCCTTCTTCGGAATTAAGCGCCGCCTGGAAACCGAGTTTCTCGGAAGAAACTCGGTTTCTACGAGCGGAGCGTCCTTCGTATTTCGTCCTTCGTCACTCCCCAATCGTAAACACCATCCCTTCCGAGCGGCCGAACACCTCGGGGAAGTAATCCTCGCGGGCGGTCGCCGGCATCACCTGATAGGTGCCGGGGATGTTGGCTTGCAGGAAGTAGCTGTACTGATACGTTCCGGCCGGCAGGTATTGGCTCAGGAACACCACCTTCTCGTCGCGGTACTGGATATGGTCGAAATACCACCAGCCCCAGTAGCCGTGACCGAACTCGCCCTCGGCGGGGACGATGCTGCCGCCGCGGCCCGACTCGCTGGTCAGCAGATTCGGGTCGATGGCGTCGGTGCCGGCGGGGATAGGGTCTTCGACGAGGACATAGGTCCGGTCGTTGCCCACGACGACGGTCAGCTCGACGCGCACGCGGCCGCCGGCGGGGATGCTGTCGATGGGTTCGCAGGCTGTCGTCTCCGGGTCGCAGGCGGCGTCGAAGTAGCGGCGCTCCACCGTGAAGCCGCGATTGACCGGGTCGAGTTGGTCGACGGCGATGGCGCTGTTGAGGCGCATCGTGTAATAGAGCACGCCGTTGCCCTCGCCGCGCTGGAAGTCGAAGAAATTCGTGCCGTCCTGCACCAGTTCGCCGACCGGCACGGTCACCTCTTCTGAAGCGGTCGCGTCGGTGGGGGCAAAGCTGCCCGACGCCCGCGAAACGAGGTTGACCCGCAGATCATAAGCGAAGTCAGGCTCCAGCTCGCCGGATGCGACCATCCAGTCGCTGAGGGCCGACACGCTCCACGCCGTCGTGTGCAGCGTTGACCAGGTCTCGGCCGTGCGGGCGACCATGAGCCAGCGCACCGCCGGCGGCAGCAGCGGGCTGTCCGGCTGCAGCTGCGCCAGCGCCTGGATGACCATCGCCGTGCCGCGGATGTTGCTGCTCAGGTTCAGGAAGTCCGGCTCGGCGTCTTCCCAATGGGCGCCGGTGGCGCTCATGATCACCTCGTCGTTGAGGTCGGCCAGGAGCGCGGCCTGATTCTCCCCCGTCGCGCCGGCGTTCTCGTAGGCCATCGCCAGCAGCGCCTTGGCATACGGGTCCAGCAGGGCGCGGTGTTCGGCCATGAGTTCGTCGGCATCCCCGGCTACATCCTCGCCCGTTTCGGACAGGACGTAGAGGAAGAACGCCTGCCGGTTGGCTTCGCCGGCGTTGCCCAGTTGGTCAACGTCCTGTAACTGGCGGCCGAGGTAATCCGCGTCGTTGTTGAGCGCTATTGTGCTCACATCGTAGCCCAACTCCTGGGCGCGGGTCAGGGCCAGAATCGCCTGGGCGCTGATCCACGGATCGCTGTCGGCGCTGAAGCACCAGCCCCAGCCGCCGTCCGCCTTCTGCAGGGCGACGAGCTTGGGCACGTCGGCCGCGTTTTGGGCGGCCAGCGCCGTCGCCAGGGCGTCGTTGTCGAGCGCCAACTCGCGGATGGCCGCCTCGACCGATACGTTATGGAGCAGCCGGTCGGCCAGCGAGCCGGCGCATTCCAGGAACGGGTACAGAGGGTCGTTGACGATGTCGAACGACTCGATGATGGCCGCGGCCAGCGACGGCTGGAGCCTGACCAGCGCCTCGCCGTGGCGGGTATCCACGCCTTGCGGCAGGATGAGCGCCTCGACGCGCCGCCCGGCCACGGCCAGCTCGCCGGCGGTGGCCACGAAGTCGCGGCCGTCATAGCGATAGATGGGCAGCAGCGCGTCGTCGCCCACGCCCATGGTGGGCTTGCTGGCGTCGCGATAGTCGCCGCCCGCGACACGGAAGGTCAGGTCGGCGGCGGGCAAATCTTCCACTGTGACCGGCCAGCTGACCAGCACGCGGCCGTTGGCCGGAACGGTGATCGTCTGCTCGACGTCGCCGTCGATGGTCAGGCCTGTCGCTTCCAGACTGACGGTGGCCTCGATGGCGGCGTCGGTGTTGTTGTTCACGTTCGCGCCCAGCGACAACTTGTCGCCGACGGTGAAGAAGCGCGGCGTCACCGGGCGGATGATGAGCGGCAGGCGGGCCAGGATGTCGGCCTCGCCCTGCCCGACCTCGGTCTCCGTCGTGGCCGCCTTGCTGTGCATGCGCCAGGTGGTGACATTATCCGGCAGCGGCACCTCGACCGAGGCGCGGCCGTTGGCGTCGGTCATCACCTTGGCTTCCCAGTAGGCGGTGTCCTTGAAGTCGCGGCGCACGTCGTCGTCTTCGCCCTCCAGCCGCGCCGATTCCAGCGCCACATCGCCGCCACCACCCCCGCCCATGCCGCCGTTGGGCAGAGGCTCTTCGATGGGCAGCCCCTCGCCGGTGATCAGCAGTCCGGATCCGGTGTTGCTGCGCAACGGCTGGGGCGCGTAGAACGCGTCCAGGATATGGGGGGCGTTGTCTTCCTTCAGCATCAGCACGGCCAGATCGACCAGCGCCAGCGAGACTTCGGCCTGAACCGGCGCGCCCGACTGGTCGGTGACGGCCACCTCGAAAGCGGCCGTGTCGCCGGGAGCATATTCGGCCGCGCCGGGCGTAACGGTCACGTTCAGATCGAACTGATCCGGCGGGACGGTTAGCTCGACGAAACCGAGGCGGATGTCGGCGTAGGGGAAGTCGGGGTCGTCATTGACCGGCTTCACGGCGGCGATGGTCACGTGGACATTGGGCGCGAACTCGGCCGAGATGGGTATTTCCACTACCTCGCTGCCGGTGACGGTGATGACGCGCTGCTCGATGAGGGTGCCGCGCTCGATGGTCAGCCAGGCGTTGACCGGCTGGGCGAAGGGAGATTGTACCAGGACGCGCGCCGTCTCGCCCGCCCGATAGGTGGTCTTGTCCGGCGTCAGGTCGAGGGTGCGTTTATTGGGGTCGGTGCGCCAGCCGAAGTAGGCGGCGTCGACCGACCAGATGGACAGGCTGCTCATCTGTTGCCGGCCGTCGTCGGTGACGGTGGCTACGGCCAGGAAGGTGCCGCCCGAATCGGGCGTGAACTCGACGGTCGCCTTGCCGGCCGAGTCGGTGGTGGCGGTTTGGCGCTCGACCTCGGTATCGACCGGCGTCCATTGGGTGGTGTACATGCCGAACCCGATCGTGCGCTCGCTCTCCCAGTCGCGGCGGTAGAAGGCGACTTCGACCGGCTGGTTGGCGACCGGCGCGCCCGTCCAATCGACGGTGACGATATCGACGCTCGCCGCGTCGCCGCTGTTGACGAGATAGCTGCCGGCGCGCAGGCCGGCGTAGACCTCGGCGGCGTGGAAGGTCAGCTCGGTCCGGCCGCTGACCGGGAACTCGCCCAGCCCGCCGACGGTGGCTTCCACCTTGACCGTGCGGCTGCCTTCCTCAATATCCGCCAACAGGTCGGCCGGCAGCGGGATGACCGCGTTGCCGGCGGCGTCGGTCTCGCCGCTGCCGTCAGTCAGATAGGAGCTGTCCCCCATGAACGTCGTGGTCTTGACGTAGTTAAAATCGCCCGTGTCGCCAAAGGCGTAGGCGGGCCAGGCCTCGAAGGTCGGCAGGAACTCCGACTGGTTGATGGTCCAGCTGACCGGCAGCCCGGCGGCCGAGCCGCCGAACAGGTAGGTGGCGTTGACGGTGGCCTGGGTCGCCTGCCCGCGCAGGAGTTCCGCCTGCTCCGGGGTGACGGTCACCGTGAACTCCGGCGCGCGATATTGGGCCACGGTGAACGAGCGGCTCGATAGCCAGAAGTCGCCGGTGATGTTGAACGTGTAGTCGCCCAGCGGCAGGTCGTCGGGCAGAAGATATTCGCCATGGAACACGCCGTCCGCGTCGAGGGTGACGTCGAAGCTGTCGCTGAAGGACTCCTCGCCCATGAAGAAGCCGGGATTGATCGTGATCTCCATTTGAGCGATGTCGGGCAGGGTGTAGCGGCCGAAGTGGGTGTCGCGGACGATGCCCTTATAGAAGACGGTATCGCCGGGCCGATAGATGGGCCGGTCGGTGTAGATGTAGGCGTAGATGTCCTGCTCGGCTGCGGTGTCGTTGTTGATCCCCATCTGCCACGGGCTGACGTTGCCTGTCCAGTTGGTCGAGGCCATGCCGAAGCCGTCGCTGCCGGGTTCGTTGCTGATGACGGTCACGCCGTCGAGATAGTTTTCCAGCGGCTCGTATTCGAAGCGGGCGAAGCCGTCGGCATCGGTGACGGCCGTTCCCGTCGCCTCGCCGTTGCGACGATAGAGCGTCAGGTTAAGCCCGGCGGTGGGTTGGCCGGTGGCCAGATTGGTGGCCCAGATGTTGACCTCGCCGAACATCTCCTTAACGACCAGATTGGTGTCGGCCACGATCAGCATGACGTTGCGGTTTTGCCACCAGTTGGCGTCGTCGCCCACTTCGGGCGCGGTGACGCGCAGTTCGTAGATGCCGGTCGGCAGCACGCCGCCATAGGCCAGCGACACCGACATCACGCCGAACTCATCGCCGACTACTTCGGTCGGGATGGTGGAACGGAACAGCGGCTCGCCGTCCGGTTGGCGCTCGTTCATCCGATAGGGATTGAAGACAAGTTCCGAACCGGCCTCAACCGGATAGAGCGACACGTCCAGCGCGCTGACGCTGCGGTACATGATTGCGACGTCGGTCGGGAAGCTGGTACTCAGTTGGGCCTGCTGGAAGGGCAGGTTGAACGAGGCCAGCGGCGGGGTGGGGGCGCTGGTGAAAGTGAAGGTGTAATCTTCGCCCAGGGTGTTGCCGTAGGGGTCGGCGGCCGTGGCGGGCACGGTGACGGTGTATTCGGTATTGGGGATTAACGTGAACTGGACGTAGACCGAATAACTGCCTTCCCATTCGTTGATGAAGTAGTCGGCCTTCTCCGGTGCGGGCGAGATGACGAACTGATCCTCGATGGTCGCATCGTTCATCGGCGAGGCGAATTCGACGGAGAAGCCGTTGCCCCAGACGTCGGCCATCCCGCCGTCAATCGGCGAGGTGCTGATGACGGCCGGGAAGGGGATGGTGGTGAAGCGGCTGGTGTGGACGCGGGCCATGGCGGCCGCGCCGTTGGCCGAGGTGGCCGAGGAAGCGACGGCCAGGGTGTACTCCGTCTCCAGCGCCAACGGCTCGGCCGGGCGCAGCACGACGACGCGATCCCCGTCCTGCCAGTCGAACTCGACCGCCGTCGCGCCGGCCGTCGTCGCGCCGGCCGCTTCGCTCAGGTTGATGGCGGCTTCGGTGGCGGCGGTGTCCATGGGCATGTTGAAGGTGACGGTGATGGGCGTGGTGGGGGTGACGCGCGCCGCGTCGTTGGCCGGCTCCACGGTGACCACTTCGGGGCTGACGGTGGTGAACTGCCAGGTGGGCGGGGCGTCGATGAGGCCGCCGGTGACGTCGGTCAGGGCCGGGTTGACGCTGACGATGTAGGTGGTGGCTCCGGCGAAGGCCGGTTCGGGCGTGAAGCGATAGATGCTGGTCGATGTCCATTCGCCCGCGCCCTCAATGGGCGGGTCGAAGGCCAGCGGCTGGGGCAGCCCGGCCTGCTCGCCGGAGCTGACGAGGGGCACGACCGGCTTGTCGAAGACGACGGTCACCACGGCGTCGGTCTGCACCGAGCGGGCGCCGTCGGCGGGGATGGTCTGGGTGACGCGCAGCGGGCCGGTGGCCTGGAAGGCGAATTCGACCGCCTCTTGAAGGGTTTGGCCGTTCATCGAGGCGGCGCTATCGGCGATGCGGACGTGGTAGGCCTGGCCGGGTTCCAGCGCGCCGGCGGGGGTGAAGACGGCCGTGTCGGGCGCGGGCCAGCTCATGGCTCCGGCGACGGCCGGCTCGATGGCGAAGGCGGCCTCGACCGAGGGCTGATCCATCGGCTGGTCGAAGCGCACGGTGATGGGCGCGTTGGCGGCCACTTCCTGACCGGGCAGCGGGTCGCCGGTGACGACCTGGGGTGGCCAGTCGATGTCTTCAACCGGAACGGGCCGGACGACGGTGGCGGCCGTTGGTTCCGGTTCGGCCGGGGTTGATGGGGCGTCGGTCGGTTCGGCGACTTCGGCTTCCACGGCGGCGGCAGTCGGGGCGACGGTCGGCACGGTTTCCGTCCGTCCGCGACGACAAGCGGCCAGAGCGAGCAAGGCGGCCATCAGAATAAACAGAATGGTGAATTGTTTGCGCAAATTCATGCCAATATCCTCATACGCTTGAAAGGACGATTAGGGCGGAGCGCTGCCGGGTCTGCACGCAAAAAGCCGGGAGCGCGGGCCTTGTACCTTCTGGACGATGGATCAGGGGGGATGGTTCCAAAATACGAGAGGACAGATCGTCCAGTATCGACATTGTAACATAAAAACAAAGTGACGGATGACGAAAAGCAGGGTTTTTCAGTAGTCCGTTCCAATTGTGCAAAGCGGCCTTATATGGCATGACACATGCATGTAACATACATGTAGCCCCGGTTTCTTAACCGGGTGATTACCCTTGCCGCGGCGCCGGGTAAGAATCCGGCGTTACATCGTAGCCGGCTGCTGAAAAACCGTGTCGTCCTTCGTACTTCGTACCTCGTTTTGCCACAACACTGGTATAATACGCCACGGCGTAATGTAGTATGGATGAATATGAACGATGGATGCGCCTGGCGCTGGCCGAGGCGGGAAAGGCGATGAGCCTGGGCGAGGTGCCGGTGGGGGCGGTGGCCGTGCTCGACGGCCGCGTCATCGGCTCCGGCTTCAACCGCAAGGAGAGCGACCAGGACCCCACCGCCCACGCCGAGATGATCGCGCTGCGCGAGGCGGCCGCGCGGCTGGAGAACTGGCGGCTCGTCGGCGTGACGCTCTATTGCACGCTGGAGCCGTGCCCCATGTGCGCCGGGGCGATGATCCAGGGGCGATTGTCGCGGCTGGTCTATGGCGCCAGGGATACCCGCTTTGGGGCCGACGGCACGATCATCGACGTGCTGGGGCAACCGGCTTTCAATCATCGGGTCGAGACAATCTCCGGCGTGCTGGCCGAAGAAGCCGGCGCATTATTACAAGCGTTCTTTCGGATGACCAGAAACCAGAGACGAATGACGAGTGACGAGTAAAGAGTAACGAGTGACGAAGGCGACTCCCGTCGCCCGACGAATGACCAAGGCGCTCTTCATTCGTACTTCGTACTTCGTAATTCGTACTTCGTAATTACCATGATGCTCGACTACATTGAACGCAAACTGGCATTGCCCGGCGACGACGAGCTGTTGCGCAAGCGCAAGGTGGCGGCTTTCTTCGCCGGGTTGTTCGGGGCCATCGTGGCGCTGCTTTTCGTCGTGCTCTATTTCAGCGTCGGCGATCCACTGCCTGCCTGGCTCTATGCTACCACCGTGGCCTGGACGACCGTCGGTCTGATCGTGCTGTGGAATCGGCCGCACACCTATTATCCGGTCGTATGGCTGACCGCCCTCTATATCACGATCCACCCCTGGATCATCACGCTGTTCACCGGCGGCTATAGTTCCGGCCTGCTGCCCATGCTGTGGGCGCTGCTGGGGCCGGGGTTCGCCGTGGTGCTCGTCGGCATCAGCCCGGCGCTGTTCAATTCGGCGCTCTATGTGGTTCTGGCCGTCATAACCGCGCTGCTGGATCCCTGGGCCGCCGCCCACGCCCCCGAACTGCCGCACTGGTTTCAGCTGCTGGCCGGCACGCTCAGCGCCGTCATGCCGGGCACGATGATCGTCTTCGTCAGCCTGTTTCTCTTTCGCCAGCTGGAGCGGGCGCGGTCGCAGGCCGACGCGCTGCTGCGCAATATCCTGCCCTCGCCCGTGGCCGACCGGCTGAAGGTTGACCCCACGACCATCGCCGACAGCTTCAACGAGGTGACCGTGCTCTTCGCCGACCTGGTGGGATTCACGCGGATGAGCGCCGCGGCCGATCCGCGGGCGGTCGTCGGGCTGCTCAACGCCGTCTTCTCCGAGTTCGACGCCCTGACGGAGAAGCACGGGCTGGAGAAGATCAAGACGATTGGCGACGCCTACATGGTCGTGGGCGGGCTGCCCGTGCCGCGGCCGGACCATGTGGAAGCGGTGATGGCCTTTGCCCTTGACGCGCTGGTCGTGCTGAAGCGCTATCACGCGCTCGACGGCAGCCCGCTCGGCGTCCGCATCGGCATCAACACCGGCCCGACGGTGGCCGGGGTCATCGGCCGCCGCAAGTTCATCTACGATTTGTGGGGCGACACGGTCAACACGGCCAGCCGCATGGAAGCGTTTGGGCTGGAGAATGTCATCCAGGTGACCCAGGCCGTGCGCGACAAGCTGCAAGAACGATATACATTCGAGGAGCGCGGACCGATCGAGGTGAAAGGCAAGGGGCTGATGACAACCTGGTTGTTGCGGCCGTGAAGAGGAATGACGAGTGACGAGTGACAAATGAAGCGCGCGCGCTTGCGGTCTGTCGTCTGTGGTCCAATATAACATAACATGCCGACCCAACCATCCCCCAACCCATCGCGCTCATCGCAGCAATCTCTATCTGTGCTCTATATGTCCATGTCGTTGGACGGCTACATCGCCGGTCCCGACGACAACCCGACCAACCCCGGCGGCGACGGCTTCATGCGGCTGCACGACTGGTACGGGTTCACCGGGGAGCCGCCCAACACGAAGGGCACCGGCTGGGGCGAGCACTTCATCGAAGAGGGCAACGCCACCGGCGCGGTGCTTGCCGGCCGCCGCACCGTCGAACAGGTCGATCATTGGGGTGGCAATCATCATGGCGTCCCCATCTTTGTCGTCAGCCATCGGCCGCCCGACCCGTCAGTGGCCGAAAAATATCCTTTGGTGACTTATGTGACCGACGGAATCGAGAGCGCCATGACCCAGGCCAAGGCTGCTGCCGGAACCCGGAATGTGATGGTCCATGGCGCGTATACGGCACAGGTCGCGCTGGCGGCGGGAGTGCTGGACGAGCTGCAAATCCACCAGATCCCGGTGCTGTTTGGCAACGGCCGCCGTCTGTTCGATCTGTTGCCGTCGCGCATCGAGCTGGCGATTGTCCGGGTTATCGACACGCCGGAAGCCACGCATATTCGCTATCGGGTTCTTCCTTAGAAGTACGAAGGACGGCCGTTGACGGTCGTCCTTCGCACTTCTTGCCATCCCGCCCACAAATACGCTATACTCCCCTTGCTTGTCGAACTGGAGAGGTGCCGGAGCGGTTGATCGGGGCGCTCTCGAAAAGCGTTGTGGCCGTGAGGTCACCGTGGGTTCGAATCCCACCCTCTCCGCTGCGAAAGGACACCCGGATGGGTGTCCTTTTTCGTTAGGCATCTGTAATTCGGCATGGGACCCATGGATACCGTCGTCCGCACCCGAATCACCCCGCCGCGAACGGGGCCACGCACGCTGGCGCGCGAGCGCGTCACCGCCATCCTGGCCGACGCCCTCAACCATCGGCTGACCCTCGTCCAGGCCGGGGCGGGTTTCGGCAAAACCACCGCGCTGGCCGGGCTGGCCGGGCTGGGGCGGCCGCTCATGTGGTATCAGATCATGGAAGAAGACCGCGACCCGCTGGTCTTCCTGCTGCATCTGGGCCACGCCGCCCGGCTGGCCGTCCCCGGCCTAGGCGAGCCGGCCATCGCCCTGCTGGAATCGTGGGACGGGGCCGCCGGCCCGCTGCCCTCGACCCGCGTCCTCGACGAGCTGCTCAACAGCTTCAGCCTTGGTCTCGACGGGCCGGCCCTGCTGGTGCTCGACGACGCCCGTCCGGCCCTCGACGCGACCGAGATCGCCCACCTCATCGACCGGCTGGTAGCCTTGGCCCCGCCCGACCTGCACATCATTCTGACCGACCGCCAACCGCCGGCGCTGCCCAACCTGTCGCGCTGGAAGGCCCAGGGGATGGTCAAACAGATCGACCGCAAAGACCTGGCCTTCACCGCGGCCGAGATCATGGCCCTGTTCGCCGACGCCTACGGCTACGCGCTGACGGCCGAAGAAGCCGACCTGCTCCACGAAGCCACCGAGGGCTGGGCCATCGCCCTGCAGCTCGTCTGGCAGAGCCTGCGCGGCGGCGCTTATGACTCCGTCGAGGACGTGCTATCCAACCAGGCCGCCTCGCTCGATACGTTGTTCAACCTACTGGCGACCGACATCTTCGAAGGTCAGCCGGCCGACGTGCGCGAATTCCTGCGGGCCACCTCGGTGCTGCGCGTCATCACGCCCGAAGCCACCGGCGCGCTGCAGATTGGCCCCGGCGTCGATACCCGGGCCATGTTGGCCTATCTGCGCCGCATCGACCTGTTCGTCGTCGATCTGGGCGACGGCAGCCTGCGCTATCACCACATCTTCCACAACTTCCTGGAGCAGCTGACTGACCCTGAACAGCGCCTGAGGAGCCATATCCTGGCCGCGGGCTACTATCTGGCGCGCGGCGATTCCGACGAGGCCATCTATCACCTGTTGCGGGCGGGCGACCGCGAGGGGTCGGCGTCGCTGCTCGATGCCTACGGCGCGCAACTGCTGGCCGGCGGGCGGCTCGATACGCTCGCGGCCTATCTGGGTAGCGTGGCCGGCGTCTCCGGGCCGGAGATATTGCAGAACCACCCGTCACTCCTGTTCTATCTGGGGGAGCTGGCCCGCCTGCGCAGCCGGTTCGATGAGGCGCTGGGCTGGTATCAGCAGGCCGAGGCCGCCTGGCGCGACCGGGGCCAGACCGAAGGCGTCAGCCGGGCGCTCCGCGGCCAGGCCCGCGTCTACCTCGACACCGTGAATCCCAGCCGGGCCGAGGCGCTGCTGGAGAAGTCCATTCGCCTGAGCGAGGGGCTGGAAAGCACCGAGATGCGCGCCCGCCTCTATGAGCTGCTGGCCGAGAACAAGCTGAACGCGGGCCAAATCGACGAGGCCGAGGCACTCCGCAAACAGGCCGGCGAATGGCGCAGCGCCGGGCCGTCCGATTCCCAGCTGCTCTATCGGGTGCTGTTGCGCACCGGACGGCTGGACGAGGCCCGTCGCAAGCTGGAAGAGCGGGCCGCGGCCGAGCGCCTTGAGCCGGTATTGACCCCGCGCGCCCACCGCGAGACGCACCTGCTGCTGTCATTGGTCTGCGCGCTGCAGGGGTTGGGCGAGCAGGCTCATGAGGCCGCCCAAATCGGCGCGCGGCGCGGGGTCGATCTGCAATCGCCGTTCATGATCGCCGTGGGCCATTTGCGGCTGGGCCACGCCATCGCCCTGCTCGACGACCCCCACCGCTATGAACATGCCCGCGAGCAATATGAGCAGGCCAACGCCATCAGCCAGGAGATCGCCGTGCCGCGCCTGTCGGTGGAAGCCGGTTGGGGGCTGGCGCGCGTTCATGGCTACAGCGGCGACCTGCCGCGGGCCATGCAGGTGGCCGCCGCGGGCATCGAGATCGCCCAGGCGGCCGGCGACGAGTGGGTGGCGTCGATGACCCGCGTGTCGCTGGGGGCGGGGCTGGCGCTGGCCGGGCGCTATGAAGAGGCCCAAACCTGGCTCAGCCGCGCGCTGCAGGGGTTCCAGGAGTGCAGTGATACCTTCGGCGCGTGCGCGGCCCGGCTGTGGCTGTGCGACGTCTATGGGCGGCAGGGCAAGGTCGATCTGCTCGCCCAATGGCTGCCGGTCATGCTGGCCGCGGCCGAAGAAAACGGCTACGACTTCCTGCTGACCCGGCCGACGCTGCTCGGCCCGCCCGACGAGCGCCGCTTCGTCCCGCTGCTCATTCTGGCCCGCGACCGCAATTGGCGCGGCGACTATGCGGCGCGGCTGCTGGCGGCGCTGGGGCTGGCGCGCATCAGCCGCCACCCCGGCTACCGGCTGCGCGTGCGGGCGCTGGGCGAGTTTGCCGCCTTTCGCGGCGAGACGGCCATCCCGCCCAACAGCTGGCGGCGGGCCAAGGCGCGGCAGCTGTTCCAGCTGTTGATCACCTTCCGCCACGCGTCGCTCGACCGCGACCAGATTCTCGAATATCTGTGGCCGGGGACAGACCCGACGGCCGCGGGGCGCAATTTCAAGGTGACGCTCAATTCGCTCTATCATGTGCTGGAGCCGGAGCGCGCGGCGGGCGAGGAGTCGGCGATCATCTTCCGCGACGGCAGCGTCTACGGCATTCGCCCGGGGGCCGATATCGAGCTGGATGCCGAGCGGTTCGCGGCGCTGGTGGCCCAGGCCAACGCGGCCCATGCCCGTCGTCCGGCGTCGGCCGTGCCGCTGCTGGAGGCGGCACTCGATCTCTATCGCGGCGACTATCTGCCGGAAGCGCTCTATGAGACGTGGGCGGCGGCCGAACGGGAACGGCTGGCGGTGCTGTTTCTGTCGGCCGCCGACCGGCTGGCGGCGCTCTATCTGGAAGACGGCCGATACGACCGGGCCATCGAGGTGGTGCATCGCCTGCTGGCGGCCGACGACTGTTGGGAGCGGGCCTGGCGCTATCTGATGCTGGCCTGTCACGGTCTGGGCGACCGGGGGCAGATCGCGCGGGTCTACCAACGCTGCGTGCAGACGCTGCGTGAGGAGCTGGACGTGTCGCCAGCTGAGGAGACGACGACGCTGTTTCGGCGGCTGGCGGGGAATTAGGAATTACGGATTACGAATTACGAATTGAAGAGGGCCATTGTACGGGCGGGACAAGACGGCCGAACGGGTTGGTCTTGCGAATGGTGTGGTTGCCGCCTTGTCTCGCCCGCCCGTGGGGCAAGTTGCCAACTTGCCTCTTCGCCCCGCCCGCAAGCCGGCAGCTTGCGCCACACCCTTGCGCCACACCCGGAGGGGCGAGACAACCGGCGAACCACATGCTGATGAACAGACAAGGCCATGCGCCGGTTGTCCCGGCCGTACACCGATCATGTGACCACCGAGAGTAATACATGATTGATTAGTTCATGTACAATAGACGAAACACGAAGAGCGCCCTCTTCATTCCTAATTCCTAATTCCCAATTGCCTCTCCGTTATGACTCGCTAAAATTCACCTCGCTATGACAAAACGATTCATCCTGGTCGCGGGCAACATCGGCGCCGGCAAAACCTCATTGGCTGAACGGCTGGGCGACCGCCTGGGCTGGCTCTCCGGCTACGAAACCGTCGCCGACAACCCCTACCTGGCCGACTTCTACGACGACATGCGCCAATGGTCCTTCCACCTGCAAGTCTTCTTCCTCGGCCACCGCGCCCAACAACACCTGGCCCTGGCCACCCAGCCCAACTCCGCCATCGCCGACCGCAGCATCTATGAAGACGCCCACATCTTCGCCCGCGTCCTGCGCCACATGGGCAACCTCAGCGAGCGCGACTACGAATCCTATCGCCACGTCTACGAGCTGGTCGTGGCCAACCTGCCCCGCCCCGACCTGCTCCTCTACCTGACCGCCCCCGTCCCCGTCCTCATGGACCGAATCAGACAGCGCGCCCGCGCCATCGAGACCGGTATCACCCCCGACTACCTCACCCTGCTCGACACCTTCTACGACGACTGGCTGGCCGGCTTCGACCTCTGTCCCGTCCTCGCCATCCGCACCCAACAACTCGATTACGTCCACGACGCCCGCCACCTCGACATCGTCATCGAACGCATCGAAGACAAGCTCGCCGGCCGCGAGGAACTCGTCTTCGATTGAGCATGACCCACTCGCCATGCTCGCCTGCTTGTGTTAAACTTCACAAATTAACAAACCGGAACCCAGTGCCCTGTGAATGAAGAGACCGGCGGGGAGCGGCCAAAACTTCCCAGGACAACCCATCTGCTCATCTTCCTGCTGATCGTTGGGCTGGCCCTGGCCGGGTGGATCGGCTACAGCACCTGCGCGCTCGGCTCGGTCGCGCCGGCGGCAACGCAGACCGCGCCAACGCAAGTTGGGCCAACGCAGGTTGCAACGGCCGTGGTCGACGCGCCCGGCCCGGCCGACGCGCCCGGCGACGGCTTCGGGATCGTCGCCGGACAGGCCACGCCGTGGGCCGTCCCCGGCGGGCCGGGCGAACTGCCCACCCCTGAGGCCACGCCCGCGCCGCCCGTCGCCGTCCCAATCACGCTCATCGGCCCGCCCCCCGACAGCTTCTTCCGCATGGGCGACAGCGTCACCTTCTACTGGTCATCGCCCGAACCGCTCGCCCCCGGCCAACAGTTCACCGTCTACGCGCTGGCCGACGGAGCGCAGATCGCCCTGGGATCCATCGCCGAACCAAACCTGGGCCTGGGCTACCAACTCCACGTGGTTCCCGGCCCCGTCACAGGGCGGCCGGGGCCATTCAATTGGTCAATCGCCCTCGAAGATCAGGCGTCCGGCGCCATCATTGGGCAAAGCGCGGTCAGGGGAATCACCCTGATCGCCAATAATTAACGGCAGAATCACGCCAAAAGCACGAAGATCGACACGTATTGCATTTTGTCGTGTATAATAGTACGCTATTAATGGGCCGCGTTGCTGGGTAAGGAGCGCTCACCGACTGGCGGCAACTTCCGGGTGCGGCGAGTACGTACACTGAGTATGGTGGCAAGGGATAAAGAAGACCTGTCCGGTCAGCAGATCGGAAACTATGAGATTGAATCTCACATTGCGGCGCGCAAGGCCAGCGATCTGTTCCTCGCGCGTGACGTCAAGCTTGAGCGTCTCGTGTTTCTCGAAGTCCTGCGCGTCACGGACGATGAAGACGAAGACCTCGCCGAGCGCTTCCGCGGCCGGATGGAGACCGTTTCCCAGCTGAAAGATCCCCACATCGCCGTAGTCAGCGACTTCGACATAACCGACGACGGCTTCCCCTATGCCGTCATCGACTACTTCCCCGGCGAAACGCTGGCCGACAGACTGGCCGACCTGCGCCGCGACAAGCAGACCGCCCCGGTCATCGAATCGCTCGAGCTGATCAAACAGATCGCCCAGGGCCTCGGTGTCGCCCATGCCGCCGGGCTGATCCACCACGATCTCCGGCCACAGAACATCATGCTCCGCGAGGACGGCACGCCCATCCTCATCGACCTCGGCCTGCCCATCGTCGCCGGCCCATCGATCCGCGGCCTCAATAGCGCCGACAAGGAGCATCTCGACTACGCCTCGCCCGAAGAGCTGGAAGGCAAGCCGCTGACTCGCCGCAGCAACATCTACTCGCTGGGCGTCATCCTCTACGAACTCCTGGCCGGCCACCAGCCCAACCTGCCCACGCTGCCCTTCGACATCTTCCCCCAGGCCAACATGCCCAAGGAAGAGCCACTCGAGGACGCCCGTCCCGGGCTGGCCGGCGAAACCTATCGCCTGGTGCGCAACTGCCTCTGGCGGCAGGAATGGAGCCGATTCGAGACCACCGACGAGATGATCACCGCCATCGAGACGGCCATCTTCGCCGAACAGGAGCTGCCCAAGGCCGCCGCCTGGGCGCCGAAGCGTGGCAACTCGACGAGAATCATCATCCCCATCGCCGTCATCCTGGCCGGGGTGCTCCTGTTCTTCCTGTTGCGCGGCATTTTGGGCAATGGCAAGGCCCAGGCCAACGAGCCGACGCCGGTCGACACGCTGGCCGGCGCCGCCGAAACAACCGGCACATCGACCGCCACCTCCACGCCAACCACGAACCCGTCCGGCAACCTCTCGATCTCCGTGCTGCCCCATGGCCCCAACCGGGTGTTCACCGCCCAGGACACCATCAACTTCGACTGGTTCTGGCCCACGCTGCCCGAAGTGGGCCAACAATTCGCCGTCTATCTTCTGGTGGGCGACGAGCGCCACCTGTTGGGCACGACGACCGAACCCTATAGCGGCGCCGCCTATCGCCTGTCCGTGCCCGCCGCCCGGCTGCCCGCGTCCGGCGACCTGAACTGGCAAGTGCGACTGGAAACCATTGTCGATGGGGAACCCGTCGTCGAGAGCGACCCGACCCTCATCGTTGTGCGGCTGGAGACGCCGACGCCGACCTCATCCGCCACCGTCAAGGCCACCGGAACGGCCGCCACCACCGGCACCCCAACCTGCGTCGTCTCCCCGCCCCCCGGCTGGGTGCAATACACGATCCGTCAGGGCGACGCTCTCTCCGACCTGGCCGAACGAGCCGACATCCCGGTCGAATCCTTGCTCGAAGTCAACTGCCTGCCCGACGTCTCCCTGAGCGTCGGTCAGCAGGTGTGGGTGCCACAGGCCTCCGTCCCGCGCACCCCCACGCCGCAGCCCGCTCCCGCCACCGCCACCCAACAACCGCGGCCGACGGCCACCACCGGCGGCAACACCCCCGACCCGCGCCCGCCCACGGACACACCCTCGCAGCCCACACCCACCGAACCGCCGGCGGCCACCGAACCGCCCCCGACGTTCACCCCGCCCCCCGATCCCACCGAGCCGCCTTCCGGCTGATGCCCTTCAACAACCCGGGCCGGCGCGCCAACCTGCCCCCACATTTCCATGATCGACCTGTCGGATCGTCCGACTTTTCGCGCTCCCCAATTCGCCATTGACAAAATTGTGTGAAAAGCGTTAGTATTCCCGCATGGAAGGTAGTACCGAAGTACTATTACGTGGTCGATACGGACATCTGTCCTATCGTTCATCCGGAACCGGGCGGGAGTCGTTGGCTCGGATTCTTTCACACTATTTTAACCGCCGGTGCGCGGCATAATCGGTAACATTGAGAGCGGCGTCTCGCATCGTCGCATCTCGTTTGGGCACCGATTGGGGCCGAATGGAGCGATCGGGATGAAACTCGGTTCCAAAAACGCGCCTTCCCGGCGTCACAGGAGTGCAGGAGCATCATGAAAAATAGAGCCATCGTTCTGAACCTGGGGTCGTTGTTTGTTGCCCTCTTTCTGATTGTGATACTAACCGTGCCGGTATTCGCGGCCAAACCCATAATCCTTCCTCCCTATACACTCAGCATTGCCGAGAACGCGGTTCCCGGCAACACCACCACCCCCAACAAGATTAATGCCTTCGATGCCGAACCTGGGCTTTTGGAGTTCCAGAAGCTGGGCGGCGACGGCATGACCATGTTCGACATAGGTTTCAACACGGGCATCGTGACGCTTGCCGCCGGCCAATCGCTGGATTACGAAACCAAGAAAAGCTACACCCTCGATGTTCAGGTTCAGGATGCCGAGTTGCTGACCGATACCCGAACCATCACCATCAACGTGACCGACGTCCCCGACGAAACCCCGGTGCTGGCGGACGGCCAATCGTTCAACGTGGCTGAGAACAGCCCCAACAACACGCTGGTGGGCAAGCTCCTCTTCTCCGACGCCGATACCGTTGATTCCTTCACCTTCATCATCGAGAGCGGCAACGGCAGCGGCGGCGGCGCGTTCCTCATCGAGCCTGATGCCGAAATCCGGGTCAAGGACAGCGCCCAGCTTGACCACGAAACGACGCCCCAGTTCCTTTTGGAAGTCAAGGTGACCGACTCCGGCGGCAATTTCGACACGACCACCGTCATCGTCAACGTCACCAACATCAACGAAAAGCCGATCATCAGCAACCAGAGCTTCAGCGGCGTCAGCGAGGCCGCCCCGAACGGGACTTCGGTCGGCTTCATCGTGGCCACCGACCCCGACGGCGACACCCTGGGATTCATGCGCACTTCCGGCTCGGCCGCCTTTGCGGTCAACGGCACCACCGGCGAGGTGACTGTCGCCGATAACACCCTGCTCGATTTCGAGACCCAGCCCGCGCCCACGTTCGTGGTCACCGTCAACGACGGCAAAGGCCAAAGCAGCTCCGCCACCATCACCGTGAACCTCGTCGACGTGAACGACACGCCGCGAGTGATCGGCGGCGGCATCCCCGATGTCATCATCAACCAGGGCACGCTCGTCGCCACCCGCAACCTGTGGAACTACTTCGCCGACGACGAAGACGCCAACAGTGAGATGTCCTACACGATTAAGGACAATACTAACCCGGGCCTTTTCTCGGCCGCGCCGACGATCGATAATGGCACCGGCGTACTGACGATGAACTTTGCCGCCAACGCGGCCGGCGAGGCCGCCCTCACCATCCGCGCCACCGACATGGACGGCGCGTTCGTCGACGACACCTTCAAGGTCTTCATCAACAAAACTCCGGTGGCCGTGGGCTATGCCGATGTGGTGGCCACTGAGGATGATCCAAACTATTCGATCAATCTTTATGGCGGATTCACCGATGTCGAGGACCCTTCCAGCGCTCTTGTTTATTCGATTAGCGGGGTTTCCAACCAGGGCCTGTTCAGTTCGGTCACCATTAATTTGCCCAACCTTGTCCTCGATTTCGCCCCCGACGCCAACGGCCAAAGCACCATCACCATTCGGGCCACCGATTCGGCCGGCCTGTGGGCCGAGACGACATTCTCCGTCAAGGTCAACCCGGTCAACGACGCCCCCACCACCAGCGGCATCCCCGACGTGACCGTGGCCGAAGACGCGCCGAGCAAGGTCATCAACCTGTTCAGCTACTTCAACGACAAGGAAGACGACCCCAAACAGCTGGCCTACGTCGTGGAGACCAACACCAATCCAGCCCTGTTCGACGCCGTCACCATCGACGCCGCTCAGGCCACCTTGACCCTCGCCTTCAAGCCCAATGCCTTCGGCACGGCCGATCTGACCATCATGGCCAGCGACAAGGGCACTACCGGCCTTCCCGGCAGCGTCCTCTCCGTCTCGTCGACCTTCAAGGTCACCGTGACTCAGGTCAACGACCTGCCCGTCCTGCAGAATATTGCCATCAATATCAATGAGGACGCTCCCTATACCTTCACGCCGGCCGACTTCACGTCGAAATTCACCGACGCCGACGGCGATCCCCTGGTGAATGTGAAGTTCCCGACCCTGCCCGCGCAGGGCACCTTGAAGCTCAACGGCGTCAACGTGATCGAGAATCAGGTCATTGCCGCCGCCGATTTGGGCAATCTTATGTTCGTCCCGACCCTGAACTGGGATGAAGGCTCGACCTCGTTCCAGTGGAACGCGTCGGACGGAGCCAACTACGCCACAACCCCGGCCCTGGTGACCTTCACCGTCACGGCCGTCAACGACGCGCCGGTCATCGCCAACGTGAACAAGACCGGCCAGGAAGGCGTGAACCTGCTCTTCGCCGCCTCCGATTTTACATCGCAATTCATCGACGCCGACGGCGACAGCCTGATCAAGATTCGCATCGACAAGCTGCCGGCGCATGGCTTTCTCCGGTTGAGCAATGTCGACGTCAACGTCAACCAGCAGATCAACGTCGCCAACATCGCCGATTTGCGCTACGTCCCCGCCCCCTTCTACTTCGGCGAAGACCGGTTCGAATGGTCCGCCTCCGATGGGGCGGCCTATTCCAACAAGGCTGAGGTGATCATCACCCTTGCGCCGATCAATGACGCGCCGGCGCTCGACCTGAACGGCAATGGCCAGGGTACGGGCTTCAGCACCACGTTCGTGGCCGGTGGCCTCCCCGTCACGATAGTCGGCCAGAATGTCACCATCACCGACATTGACGACACGATGATGGAAAGCGCGCTGGTTGTCATCATCAACCGCCAGCACGGCA
>DAOMSB010000032.1:0-29344 GCA_035446145.1 Promineifilum sp. (SeqCode)
AGGAACCCAACGGCCACTACGACATCGACGAGAAGAGCCGCAGCATCAGCCTGACGGAGATGGGCATCGCCGAGGTCGAGAAGCGCATCGAGGAGATCGACTCCGAGGCGGGCGATAACCTCTATGACCCGCGTTTCTACCACCTGACCTATTACCTCGATAATGCGCTTCGAGCGCAATACCTGTTCAAGCGCGACGTGGACTACGTTGTCCAGGGGGACGAGGTGGTCATCGTCGATGACTTCACCGGCCGCCTCATGCCCGGCCGCCGTTATTCCGACGGTCTCCACGAGGCTATCGAGGCCAAGGAAGGGGTCAACGTCAAGCGCGAGACGGTGACGGTCGCCACCATCACCCTGCAGAACTATTTCCGCCTCTACGACAAGCTGGCCGGCATGACCGGTACGGCGCTGACCGACGCCGAAGAGTTCGACAAAATCTACGAACTGGGCGTCACGCCGCTGCCGACCAACGTCGAATATATCATCGACACCGGTCAGATGGGGTTGGGGACGCGCCGCGAGAAGGTCGATGGAGCCGAGGCCATCGTCTACGTCCGGCCGGAGACGGGCGAGCCGGTCTACTTCAAGCGCATCGACTTCGCCGATCAGGTGTACGGCACCCTTGATGCCAAGGATCAGGCGATTCTCAGCGAGATCAAGACCGTCCACACTTCCGGCCGGCCGGTCCTCGTCGGCACCACGTCCGTCGAGCACTCGGAGATGATCTCCAACTACCTGCGGCGCGAATCCATCGCCCACAACGTGCTGAACGCCAAGATTCATCAATCCGAAGCGCTCATCGTGGCTCAGGCCGGACGCAAGGGAGCGGTCACGATCTCGACCAACATGGCCGGCCGCGGCACCGACATCCTGCTGGGCGGCAACGCCGAAGGGCTGGCGGCCGAAGCGCTGGAGAACGAGATGTTCGACCGGCCGATGCTGATCCAGCTGGCTTTCAAGCTGCTGGATGAAGGCGAGGAAGCGGCGCGCGATACGGCCCGCAAAAGCAACAAGCTGACCGAAGACCTGGTCGACGCGCTGGTGGAGACGGAACACCGGTTCGCGGAGGCCATGGTCGAGATCGATCAGGTGCAGATCGTCGGCCATCTGGCGCGTGTGCTGCAGGAGCCGTATGGCATCGACTACAACGACCTGCTTGAGGTGTTGCGCCGGGTTCGGGCCGGGGAACTGGCCGAGGCGCGCATCTTCGTCGAGAGCCTCGACAAGGACGTCGCTCTGGTCGACGACATCATGCGTCGCTGGAACGAACTCGTGCGCTACCAGAACATCCAGACCGACGAGAAAGCGACGGCCCAATTCCTGGCCGAGCAGACTTTTGAGCATCACTATAACGCGCGCGCGGCGCTCATCCGCGCCGTGCTGGGCGACCGGCTCGACGAGGCCAACAAGCTGGTGACGACGATCCCCGGTCTGGCCCCCCGCCACATCGCCCGCATCCAGGAACTGCGCGAGCAGGCCAAGCGCGACAAAGAGGAGATTTGGCGGCTGGGCGGTCTGCATGTCGTTGGCTCGGAGCGACACGAATCCCGACGCATCGACAACCAGCTGCGCGGCCGCGCCGCCCGTCAGGGCGACCCCGGCTCATCGCGTTTCTTCCTGTCGCTGGAAGACGACCTGATGCGGCGTTTCGGCGGCGAGCGGCTGAAGGGCTTCATGTCCCGCACCAACATCCCCGAAGATATGCCCATCGAGAGCGGGTTGCTCGACCGCATCATTGAAAGCTCGCAGGAGCGCATCGAAGGCTACAACTTCGACATGCGCAAGAACATCGTCGAATACGACGACGTGATGAACAAGCAGCGCCAGGCGATCTACAACGAGCGGCGCGAGATTCTCATGGGCGAGGACTTCGACCTCGATGAGAAGGTGGATGCAGCTTTCGATCAGGCCATCGAGGAGCTGATCGATCATTACGTGAACGATTACCCCGGTTTCATCCGCGGCGAAGTCGAGCGCGTGGTGCAGGACTTCACCACCGACGCGACCAACACGGTCAACGTGGCCGCCGTCCTGCGCCGGGTGGGCAGTCTGCTGCCACTGATGGCCGAACTCGACCGCGACGACCTGGAGCGCATGTCGCCCGACAAACTGACCTCAACGCTTGTCTCCCTGGCCCATGAGCAGGGACGGCAGGGCACGAACCTGCTGCAACTGCTGCAAGCGATGAGCCGCTTCCTGCCGCTGGTGCCGCCGGTGCCCAATCTGGGCGCGCTGGCGGCGCAAAGAGGCGGCCAGGTGCAGACGCGAGAACGAATTCGCGTCGAATATCTGGCCCATGTGGAGACGCTTTTCAACGAGTTTCTGGCTGATTACGCCGACAAGGCCGACCGCGACGCCATTTGGGGCGAGGCTCAGACCGAGATCGATCGCGCCTTCTCCCACTTCAACCTCGATGGCCTGTCGATTAAGAACAAGGATGAGCGCCAGGCGCACTTCCGCGAGGGTGTCGATGGCGTGTTGCGCGAGCTGCTGCTGCAGAGCCTGTCGGCGCTGGACGCCGATCAACTGGCCGAGGCGCTGGAAGGCTACATCGACAAGCAGCAGCAGAAGTGGCGCAAATACATCGGCGAGGAAAGCTATCGCAACTACGAGCAGTTGCTCTTGTTGCAGGCCATCGACCGCGAATGGCGCGACTATCTGACGGCGATGGACGACCTGCGACGAGAGATCGGCTTGCAGGCCTTCGGCCAGCGCGACCCGAAGATCGAGTACAAGAAGCGCTCGTTCGAGATGTTCGGCGACATGCGCAAGAACATCGACCGCGATATTGCCGACCGCTTCTTCCGCGAAATCTCCGGGCATCAGGCCTTCATCCAGCAGCAACAGCAGGAAGTAGCCTATAAGGTTCAATCACAGGACGCAGGCTACCAGACCGTGAAGCGCGAGAAGGGCAAGGGCACGGAACTGCGCAAGGACACGCCCGACGTCGGCCGCAACGACCTGTGCCCCTGTGGCAGCGGCAAGAAGTACAAGAACTGCCATGGGCGGCCGGGTATGGCGACGGCCGCGGCCGCCGGTGGCAATGGCCAGAGTGCTCAGCCGTCGAAGAGCGGCAAGAAGCCGCAGCAGCAAAAGAAGAAAGCGCGGCGATAGGGTTTGCAATCGAGCCTCAGGGATTCATCAAAACCCTGAGGCTCTTTTTTGTTTATCGCTGACAGCCCGGGCAGAAATGGGTGCTGCGGCCACCCAGCACGATGCGCTCGATCGGCGTGCCGCAGGTATAGCAGGATTGCCCCGTGCGACGGAAGACGGCCACCGCGTTTTGCATATCGCCCATCTCCCCGTCGGCCTTCACGTATGTGCCGATACTGGCTCCTTCGCGCTCGATGCCCATCGCCAGAACTTTTTGGATGGCGGCGTGGAGTGCGGCCGTCTCGCCGGCCGTCAGGCTGTCGCTGCTCCGCGCCGGCCGGATGCCCGCATAGAACAACGCTTCGTCGGCGTAGATATTGCCGATGCCGGCGATGAAGGTCTGGTCGAGCAGCAGCGGCTTCAGCACGCGCTTGCGCCCGGCCAGGCGGGTCGCCAGCGCTTCGACGGTGAACGCTTCGGCCAGCGGCTCCGGCCCAAGCGAGCCGAGGACGTAGGCCGGATCGCGCAGCAGATAGACGCGGCCGAACTTGCGCGGGTCGCGAAAGCGCAGCTCGCGGCCGTCGTCGAGTTCAAAGACGGTGTGGGCGTATTTGTCGGCCGGCGTTTCGGCCGTTACGACGGACAGATGACCGCTCATCTTGAGATGGATGATCAGCGTCTCATCGTCGCTCAGACTGAACACCAGGTACTTGGCGCGCCGGTCGATGGCTCCGATGCGGCGGCCGGTGATGCGACGGCGCAGCTCGTCCGGCGACGGGATGGCGATATGGCGCGGCCAGTCGTTGCGCACGCCGGTGATGGTGCGGCCGACCAGCGGCTTGCGCAGGGCGCGGACAAAGGTTTCGACTTCCGGTAGTTCAGGCATAAGAGGGGCTAACTTTGGCGAAGTCGGGTGACGGTCTTTTCTTCCGGTATGACGAGAGTCGATTCCGGGCCATCGAGAAAGAGGGATAAGTGATTCAATACATCTCTTCCCAGGATGACTTCGGTTGCGTCAGGTTCGCCAATCACGCGAATCCCGGCCAGAATTTGATCATCGATGTGAACGTCTACAAAGAATAGGGATACGGGCTTTCGTTCTCCTGTAATACTGACCAACCATCCGGGAGCTGTTTCTTCAGCGCCGAGCTGGAGCAATAAGGGAAGGGGAACTAGCGAAGCATCCGAACCGGTATCAACCATCGCCGGGATTGATGGGGTGAATGTGTCGGAGACGAATGAATAAAGGCGAACTGTCAGAAAAGGAGCCGGCGGCCGAAACTGATGATTATAAGGATAGTTCACGAGGCAATTCTTTGGCTGGTTCGCGTAAAGAGTTGTTCGGGCTGGTCAGTGACTTCGACAATCAGCACCGGCGTGTCGCCTAATCGTTCGCGCACGCGAGCATACAATTGATTCCCATCAACGTCATGATCCAGCACATGTCCATCGCGCATTGCGATGTATGTTCCCTCGTATTGTGCCCGAAGCCCGGGGTGGAGCGACCGAAACCGATCCATCTCTTTCATCAGAAAGAGATGACGCTGATCCCGAAGGAAGTCCGCGATCAGCTTCTCAACGATAGACGTGATCGACTCACCGCGCTCAATTGCTACCTGCTCCAGCGGTTTGATCAACTCCAGGGAAACGTTGATTCCTGACATCGACTCAATTATACCAGATCAAGGCATCGATTAGAAAATATCCGCGCTTGAAGGGCGAATTTACTGACAAGTGAACGGAATTCTATGGCTGACATTTGGAGCTTTCACTGTAAACTATAGGCCATGTACCCCGAAGATCGCGTCCTGGTAGCCTACGTGCCGCGCCCGTCGGATTTCGACATCATCCGCCGCGAGGGCTGGTATCGCATCCCGCAGCGCCACGCACCCAAGGGTCTGCACGCTGAATATTTGGCGTTCTACTTCGGCAGCAAGTTCGGCGAAGAGAAATACGCCATCCACTACTACGCCCAGCGCGCAGGGGATGAACTGGCGCGCCGCCGCGACCTGCTGCCCGACGAGCCGAATCACCCCCATGCCGACGATATCTACTTCAAGGTACAGCTTGGCCCGCTGCAAAAGCTGGCCCAGCCCATCGTCAGCCTGCGCTGGCGACGGGTCACGTTTGTTCACACCACCTGGGATCGCTTCAAGGATGCGACGGAGATCAACGACCTGTTCATCGAAGGCGGTCCCTACGTCGACCGGCTATACGCGACCCTGAAGGAGCGCGGCATCCACCCCGAACGCAACTACCATGTCGATGAGGGGACGGATGAGCATGTCGTGGCCCTGTCCGTGCCCACGCGCGACGGCCGCGTCAACGTGTCCTACGGCGATTTGCCCGCGAGCGACAGGGCGCTGATGGCCCTGGCCGAAGCTCTGGTGCAGGAGATCGCCCGGCAGGGCGGATTGGCCGAATGGCGGGAGACGCCGCCGCTTTCCACCAAATGAGATCGACCGGCGGCACATAGCCCCGGCGCTTGACTTTCTGTAATCAAATCATGGCATGGATGATCCGATGACCCCCGACACCCCACCTATCCCCGATGACGACAGCCAATCCGCGCCCGGTGCGTCCTACGAGCCGGTCTGGACATTCCGCGGCTACAAGATGCGGCCGTCGGAGTTCAACACGGCCATGACCCACTATTACCGGGCCGAGATCCAGCGCTCCAACGTCTGGCGCTCCCGGCTGGACACGACGACCAATTGGGCCGTCGTCACTGTGGCCGCGGCCGTCACCTTCGTTTTTGCCGAGCCGGGCAATCATTGGGGCGTATTCCTGCTGGTCATCCTGTTGACCTTGCTCTTTCTGTCCATCGAAGCGCGGCGCTACCGTTATTACGAGTTGTGGAGCCTGCGCGCACGCCTGATGGAGACCGACTTCTTCGCCGCCATGCTCGTGCCGCCGTTCGCCCCCCATGCGGAATGGAACGAGACGTTGGCGGAATCCCTCTTGCAGCCGGAGTTTCCCATCTCGCGGCTGGAAGCGATCGGCCGTCGCCTGCGCAACAACTACCTGGCAATATTTTCCATTCTGCAAGCGGCCGTCCTGATGAAGCTCTATCTCCACCCGACTGAGGCCCAATCATTGGGGGAGCTGGTCTCTCGCGCCGGGATTGGCCCCCTGTATGGCGGCGTGGTATTGTCTATCGGGCTTGGTTTTCTGGCGGTGTTGTTTCTGATCGCCTATATCACCCGCGACCTGCACGAAGCCAGCGGCGAAGTCGTGCCCAAATATGACATGGAAGATCTGTTGGGCAATCTGTGGCCGGCCAATGGCCAGGAAAAGGAGAGGTCGACATCCAGGGCGATGCAGTCACGCCTGTCCGTGCGCAAGCGCCGCCGGCAACAGGTGATGGCGCTGGTGGTGGCGGCCGACCCCGACAAGGTGGCCGACCGGGTGATCCGCGAGATGAAGCGCGGCGTGACCTCTCTCCACGGCCGGGGCATGTTCCTCAAGCAGGATCGCGAGGTGCTGCTCGTCGCTCTGACTGTGACCGAGATCGAACAGCTCAAAGTGATCGTTCGCGAAGAAGACACCCACGCCTTCATCACCGTCATCCCCGCCAACGAGATCGTCGGGCAGGGATTCATGCCGCTGGAAGAGGAGAATTAGGAATTAAAGAGGGTGGGGCTGCTACACCACTCGTCGGCTGTTCCCCCCTCTTCAGCTTTCAACCAGATCGAACGTTAGGGACATAAGTCGGCCGCGCCCAGGCCGGGATTGCCGTACCCCATATCCGCCAGCGATCCGGTCGGGTTCTCCAGCGTAGCCAGACCCCCCTCGATCTGCGCGCACAGCTCAGTCGAATTTCCGTAGGTGCCCCACTCCCTGATCAGACGATCCGCCGCGCCGGCCACGGGTGAATCGGGATAGGTCGCCAGTAGCCACGCCAACCGGCTGGCGGCCCGTTCCGAATCGCCAATCAGCCGGTCGATGAGGATCAGCCGGAAGGCGGCGAAGGCGCTGATGTCGGCCCGAACTTGCTCCGGCGGATAGCTATAGCCGTCATCGCGAAGCGCATTGTCGTTGATCACCGCCTCATAGAGCGGCATCGCGCGGGCCAGATCGCCGGAAGCCATCAGATCGTTGGCCTCGTAGAGGATGTGATGCCGGTACGCAGTCGGGTCCAGGATGATATCCGTTCGGGTGACGGCCGCGCCGTCCCAACCCCACACCTCAGTGCGCGGCCGCACGATCCCCGCCCCGGCCGAGCCGAGCGTGCCGCCGTGGACCAATAGCTCCAGCAGGCCGTCGGCGTCGACGTCCTCGATGCGCGTGTCGGCATAGGGCACCGAGATGACCTGCCCCGACGGCTCGACCTCGGCCACGGGCGGAGCGACGACCAGATCGGCAATCCGGCCGTCTTGCGGGCCGATGATGCGGTAATTATTGGTGCAGGTCGACGCCCCGCAAACCGGCGCGTCGGTGATGATTTCGGGCAAGCCGTCGCCGGTCATGTCGGTCATCGCGATGATCGAGGGGGCCAGAAACTGAAAGATATCGTTGCTGGGCGCATCATGATAACGGAAGACGACGCCGTCGCCATTGACGATCCACAAGTCGCCGGCCACGCCGAAGGGCAGGCCGGGCAGCGACTGGTCATAGAGCACCAGCACCCACTCGTCCATTAAGTCGCCGTCGAAGTCGGCCGCGGCCCAATCGCTGAGCGATTTCTGCATGCCCGACGCCTGGAGCGCGGCGCGAACGGCGGCCGGATTGACGTTGTTCTGCCAGAGCGTGGTCAGCCAACCTTCCAGGCTTTCCCAATCCGTTGGCGCGGGAGCCAGGGGGCCAGTCACAGGCGTGGGAGCGACGCAGACGGTGCCGCAGCCGCCGGGGCAATCGCCGCTGGGGCAGGCGTAGCCCTCGCCGGCGGCGCAGGCGGGCGGCGTGCACATCAGGACTGGCGCCTCGGTAGCCGCCGGCGCGAGTGTGGGGACAGCCGTCTCGACGACGAGCATCCCCGTGGTTTCGGCCGTCGCCATGACCACCGGGGTTATGGCCGGGACCACTTGATTCGTGCCCGGCTTCGCGCAAGCCGCGAGCATTAGCGGCAGCAACCAGAGCAGATGCACCAATCTCTTCATGAAAACGTCCTTCATAGCTTCATCCTTCTCTAGCGGTCATTCGACGTTGCCTGAGCGACCTGTTCGCCTTCACCTTGCGCGGGCAGCTCCAGCCGAAACCGCAACGTCGCCTGACCCAATTGCACCAGGTCATTATGTTGCAGCATTTTCGGAGCAAGGGCCAGTCGTTCGTAATTCAAAAACGTGCCGGCAGCGCTGCCCTCGTCATAGAGCCAATATTCCTCCGTCGCCGTGCGCCGGATGCGCGCATGCAGGCGGGAGATGCCGGGGGCTTCGATAATAATATCGACTGCTTCAGGATCACAGCCGAGCGTCACATCGGCGGCAGTCAGTTCGATTTGATCGCCCAGACTCCCGTCTTTTGCCTGCCAGGCCAGGACAGCCACATGACCGTCCGCCGGGCGCGATTCGGCCGCAGGCACGATGCGCGGCACCGCGACCTCCGCGGCCGAGGGCGATTTGGCCGCTCGCCGCCGCAGGCCGACGATTGCACCGCCGGCGACAACGGCCAGCGCGAGAATCAACAGAACAGGCAGCAGCAGCCCGTCGAGACGCTTGCTCAATGGCGGCGCGGGAACGCGAGTAGGCGCGGGGGTTGGCGTCGGCGGGCTGGGGCGCGCCACCTCAATAGCGATTTCCAGCGGTTCGGCCGCCACGCGAAAGCCCAGTTCGTCGACGATCTCGATCTCCAGTCGATAGACGCCCGCGTCGCTTTGGCTGATATCCCATGCCAGCGGCAAACTCCCGCCGGCGTCGACTACGGGCAGCGTGGCCAATGGCTGGGCGACGTCGTTGACCCGGAAAAGCACCTCAACGATTTGGCGCGGCTGGCCGTCGGGCCAATTGATGCGCGCCGTCAGCGGCAGCACCGCCGGTTGCAGCAGCGCCAGCGGTGTGTCGATGGCGCTGCCCGCTCGCCGCACCGATGACGGCGGCGGCTCGACGGTTATTTCCGGCGCAGCCAGCAATAGTTCGAATTCGGCCGCATCGCGCACGTTGCCCAGACTAACCGAAACCTGATGCGTGCCGTTCTGGCGCAGCGCCGATTGATAGGATAGCTCCGTCTGTTGCCCCTGTGCTTCGAAGATCGCGTAGATCGGATCGCCCGCTTCCGGGTTCGGCATATGGACGTAGGCGCCGTTGGTTGGATCAAACAGGCCGGTAGCGTTGGCGATCTCCTCGGCCGACGCATCCGCACCCAGGATGGCGACGTAGATCGGGATGCGCGCCGCCTGCGTCGCCTCGACCAGTGTCGGGTAGTCGAGCTGTCGGGGGAGCCGTGCCCCGTCGGTATAGAGCAACACGGCCTGGAAGCGGCCGTCTTCGCTGCCGGCCAGATGCTCAATGGCCGCTGTCATCATCTCTTGCAAGGGCGTTGCGCCCGGCGCGACGGGATTATAGGTGTTGATCGCCGCCGCCACATCGCCGGGTCGGGCGGCATCTGTCAGCAGAAATGCCGCGCCTGCGCCCGTCTCGTCCGGGACAATGATCGAGACGCGATCCAGCCCATCGGGGTTCATGAATTGTTCCGCGAAACGCGCGATGCCGGCCGCCAATTGATCCCGCCGGCTCAGGCCGCTGTTGTCGTCGAACAAAAGAAAATCGGCGTTGGCATCAATCACCAGGACCACATCGACGCCGACCGAGGTTTGCGCGGCCGTGGCTTCGGGGATGGGCACGCCATTCTCGCGCAGCACGAGGCGCGACAGATCCTCAACCGGCCCGCTGCCCGCGGTCGTGGTCAATACGCGCACTTTTACCGTGGGAAAGGCGGCGCTGTCGACGGCGGTGATGCGCACATGGGTGCGCTCGCCCTGCACTTGCCGAGCGCCGACAGGCCGCGCCAGGAGCAACACCCCCAGCGCGGCAATGTAAAAAAGAAGGCCCTTGACCGTCGGCCGGTTGATCATCTGTTTCTTTTCCACCTTTCGTCTGGTATTATATCAACATAACTTCGTATGAAAGGGAGAAGTCTCATGCGACACTCCGTCGGTCGTCTACTCCGTAGCATCCCGGCCCTGCTTGCCCTGGTTCTTGGCGTGGTCACGATTGCCCTCGCGCAGGGAACGAACCAAATCGGCGAGTTGTTCATCACCGATTCCAACACCGAGGGTTTCCCGAGTATTCGGCTGCAACTCTTCGGGATTGATGGCCAAGGATTGCCGATCGATTTTGCTACGGAGCCGTTGTTTATCACCCATGGCGGCTTTCCGGTGGAAGAGGTGGTCTTTGACGGCAAAACGCCCGTCGGCACGCTGACTGTGTTCCTCATCGACGCCGCCGGTGGCGCGACCGACCAGATTCCGGCCATCAAGGCAGCCATTCAGCAATACGCTTCGCCGGGCAACATGCAGGAGCAGGTCGATTATGTGGCCGTTTATCAGATTCGTTCCGGCGGCCCGCAACAACTTCTCGCGCCGACTCAGTTCCATAACGGCGTCGCCAATTTGTTCAACACGACCGAGCTGGTGCCCGAGGAAGGGGCCACCTCGCTCTACGATAGCGTCATCACCATGGTGGGCGAGATCGACGGGCTGAAACCTCGCCCCGATATAGCGGCGTCCATCGTTCTCATTAGCGACGGGACCGACCCCGGCACCTCGCAGGCCCAGCCGGGCGACGTGAGCGCGCGGGCCGTCGCCGCCGGCGTCCCCATTCACACCATTCATCTGGAAGATCCGGGATTGGGCGCGGGGGTGGAACTCGGCCGCCAGTACATGCGCGATGTGGCCGGCAGCTCGCGCGGCGTGGCCGCCGAGCTGGCCGATCCTGCCGGTCTGGCATCCATCTGGGCGCGCATTGCCGGACTGCGCGATCACTCCTGGGTTCGCTACAACGTGCCCGAACCGGCCGGCGGCACAATCCCGGTAGAAGTCAGCCTGCTCAACAACCGCGACACCAAGGCCACCACCGAGGTGATCATCTCCACCGCCGCGCCCAATGTCGTCCTCGACGTGCCGCGCGAGAGTCGCACTCTGACCGTGCCCGATCTAAAGAAACCGATCACTCTGCAACTGTCGGCCGACGTATCCTGGCTCGACAATGAAACGCGCGAGATCGTGGCGGCGCAATTGTTGGTTAACGATGTCCAGGCGGCCGAAATCCCGCCCGGCGATCTCAAATCCTTCCGCGCCTCGATCCCCAATTTCGCCATCGGCGACAACCGGCTGGAAGTGGTCGTCGTCGACAACCAGGGTATCACCTCGACCAGCGCGCCGGTCATCATCACCGTGGCCGAAGGCGAGCGACTTGAGGTGCCGGAAGCGCTGCAACCCGGCGGCATATCGTTTAGTTGGACGTGGCTCTTGTGGCTTGTGGCGATGGCCGGTTTGGCTGCGGTGGGCTTCTGGCTGTGGCGCAGCCGGTCGAAGGGCGCCACCGGGGAGCCTAAATCACGTCGTCGTCGTCGCGGGTCGCGGCCGCCGGTGACGACCGCCCCCCCGCAGGACGCGACCGATGACTTCGATGCCGATGCCGGACTCGATTTTCTGCGCTCCGAAGGGTATGAGGCCCCGTTCGTCATGGCCCACCTCGAAGTGGTGGATGCGCAGACCCTCATGCCCGATGAACTGAACCTTGGCGAAGCCGAAGTGCGCATCGGCCGCTCTCCCCAGCAATCCCACATCGCCTTTCGCGACGACATCACCGTGTCGCGCTATCACGCCGTGATGCGGCTGGAAGGCAATCGCTATCGCATCTACGACGCGGGCAGCACCAGCGGCACTTACGTCAACGGCCGCCAGGTGCCGGAATATGGGCTGCAACTGGCCGACGGGGACGAGATCCAGCTGGGCGCGGTGCGGATGCACTATCGTCAACTGTAACGCCGGTTTCCTAACCGGACGTCCTCCGTTGGTTAGGAAACCTCCGCTACCTGCGGAGATGCGGGCCGGTTGCTCATCGCCGGTTAAGCAACCGGCGCTACAATTAGTTGATGCAATTGCAAGACCTGACCCCACTTCAGCAAGAGGCGGCCGCGGCCAACGGCGCTTCCTGGCTCTACGGCCCGGCGGGCACGGGTAAAACCACTGCGCTGCATCAGCGGCTGCTGCGGCTGCTGCGCGAAGGCGAGCCGGCCTATACCATCCTGACCCTCGTGGCCGAGCCGGAACACCGCGCCGCCTTTTTCGACACCGTCCATCAGTCCGGTCTCGGCCCCTACGCCGAGCTGAACGTCACCGACTACACCCGGCTGGCAGGAAGCATGGTGGCCCTGTTCTGGCCGCTGGTGGCCCGCGATGCCGGGTTCGATCGCCCCTACCTGCCGCCGACACCCCTCAGCTACGACCAGGCCCAGGTGCTCATGTGGCGCGTGATCACGCCGATGCTGGCCGACGGGGCGTTCGCCAATTTGCGCCTGCGGCCGCAGCAGATCGTCAGCCAGGTGCTGGACACGCTCAATCGGGCCGCGCTCAATGCCTTGTCGCTGGAGGAAGCCATCGCTCGCCAATCGCGCACCTGGGTCGGCGAGCCGGAGCGTCGCCACCACCTCGACGACGCAGCGACGGCCGCCCGCACCTTTCGCCGCCATTGTCTGGCCAACAGTCTGCTCGATCTGTCGCTGACCGTCGAGGTGTTCGATACACAACTCGTGCGACACCCCGAGTTCCACCGCTATTTCCGCGAGCGCTATCGCCATCTCATCGTCGACAATCTGGAGGAGCAGACCCCCGCCGGGCAGAACTTCGTCGCCGGGCTGATGGGCGAGACGCAGACGACGGCCGTGGCCGTGGATGCCGGCGGCGGCTACAAGCGTTTTCTTTCGGCCGATCCCCACGGCGCGGAGGGCATGCGCCATCGCTTCACCCGCATCTTCGACTTCACCGAGTCGTTCGTGGCCCCCGCGGATATGGGCCTGTTGGCCAATCAGGTCGAGAATTATCTGATGCACAGGGCGCTGCCGGCAGCCGGAGCCAAGACGCGCATCCTGGACGTCATCGGCGGCCGCTACCGGCGCGAGATGGTGGCCAATCTCGGCCCGGCGCTCCACAAGCTGGTCTATGAGGAAGGCGTCGCCCCGCGCGACATCGCCATCATCGTCCCCTACCTGGATGGCGCGCTGCGCTACATGCTGACCAACGCCTTGCGCGAGGCCGGGCTGCCGTTTCGCCAGTTGCGCCGCCGCACCAGCCCGCGCGAGGAGCCACGCGTGCGCGCCTGGCTCACGTGGCTGGCGCTGGCCCATCTCGGCTGGGGCGTCCACCCCGCGCCCTACGATGTGGCCGAGGCGCTGACGCTCAGCATCCATGACCTTGACCCGGCCCGCGCGCAACTGGTGGTTGACAATCTCTACCGACCCGACGCACCGGAGCTGCTGCCCGTCGATAGCCTGTCGTCGCGCATCGTCGAGCGCGTGGGCGAGGAACCGTTGCGGCTTGTGGAGGCATTACGCCTCTGGCTGGCGGAGAATGGCCACCGCGACACCCTCGATACCTTCCTGCATCGCCTGTTCAACGAGTTGCTGGCCCAGCCCCAATTTCAGCCGGAACCGGATCGAGCCGGCGCGGCCGTGCTCGACTGGCTGGTGCGTTCGGCCGCCCGGCTGCGCAAAGCTGCGCCAGGGATGGGGCTGATGACCGAAGCCGACATTGGCGCGACGTTTATCGACGCCGTCAATCAGGGGCTGGTGACGGCCAACCCGCCCGACTGGGGCGATCCGCCCGACCCCGAGGGCGTCGTCCTCTCCACGATCTACGCCTACTTGCTGGCCGGGGAGCCGGCGCGGGTGCAGGTGTGGCTGGAGACGGCCGCGCAGGGTTGGTGGGATATCCCCCGCCAGCCGCTGAGCAACGCCTTTGTGCTGGCCCAGAGCCGTTCGCCCGAACTGCCCTGGACGATCGACGAGGAGTTCGCCGTGCGCAACGAACTGCTGACGCGCATCGTGCGCGGCCTGACGGCCCGCTGCCGCGACGGGATTATCCTGGCAACCAGCGACCTCGACCGCCGCGGCGTGCGGCAGGACGGGCCGTTGTGGCGGGCGTTGGGGCCGTTGGTGCGTGAGCGTGATCATGCTTCGAATGAGGTATAATAACTGGCAGGAGAACCGAATCAATGGACATGTCGACCGTTATTCGTAAACGTTTCACCGCCGAGGAATATGAACAGATCGCCGCTGCCGGTATTTTAGGCGAGGATGAGCGATTTGAGTTACTGGAAGGGGAGATCGTGGCGATGAGTCCATTAGGCCCGCAACATTCGGCAACCGTCACTCGCCTGACGGAGTTATTTTATGAGCTGGGAATTTCAGATATAACGATTCGGGTGCAAGATCCGATACGCCTTGGTGATTATTCGTCCCCACAGCCTGATGTTGTGGTTGTCAATCGACGTAGCGACCGCTATGCAGGTGGTCACCCTGAGCCGGAAGATATTCTGCTTCTCATTGAGGTTTCTGAGTCGTCTTTGGCTTATGATCGCGACGTGAAGCTGCCGCTTTACGCCCGTGCAGGCATCGCTGAAGTGTGGCTGGTGGCGCTGTTGCCGCAGGTAGTAGAGGTCTATCGCGCACCTAATGATAATGGTTATGGTGAGAAGAGAACTTTTCATCGCGGCGATATATTGACCCCGCTCCATTTATCGGGGGTCGGGTTGCCCGTAGAACGCATTCTCGGTTGAGCTTGTACCTTGATGCAACCCAACATCATCCGCCCCATCGTTATCTGCGTCTTTCAACACAATGGTTGCATCCTGGCCGCCGAAGGCCATGAGCCGCTCAAGGGGCAGGCATTCTATCGGCCGCTGGGTGGAGGCATCGAGTTCGGCGAATACAGCGCCGACGCCATTAAGCGTGAAATAAGCGAGGAGCTGGGCACGGCCGTCGTCGGTCTGCGCTACCTGGGCACAATCGAGAATGTCTTCGCCTACAACGGTCAGACGGGTCACGAGATCGTCATGGTCTACGACGGGTCATTCGCCGACCGCTCGCTCTACGAGCAGCCGTTCATTGAGGCCCTGGAAAACGACGGATCGCTGTTTCGCGCAGTGTGGGTCAATTTGAGCGATTGCGCCAAACCCGGCGCGCCGCTGCTTTATCCGACGGGGCTGCTTGAAATGTTGAACGCCCAACGCTAGAGTTCAACCTCATCCCGATGCCCAAACCCCCGACTATTATCCACAAAGTACAACCGTGACGGCGACAGGCAATACCAGTTCACCCGCGATAAAGCCGCCTCGATGACAGCAACGGGTTGGGCCAGAAACGAAAACTTCTTCGTATAGGTGGCGATCGCCCCTTCCCGCTCCCGCCCCGCCAACAGCCGCACCGCTCCCTCCAACTGGATGCCCTTGATGGCCGACCAGTCCGCGTAGTCCTCCTGAATCGTGGCTGCGACGTGCGGCGATGTGGCGATATTCCGCGCGTGGCGCGTGTGCCCGGCCGAGAGAAAGTAGAGATCGAAGCCGGCGGACGCATAGAACACGGCCGCCGCCCACAACCCCTCCGACCCATGCGTCGCCAGCGTCAGCACATGATGGCTGTTCAGATAATCAAGCGCGAGACTGCGTGTGTCGGTCATGGTGAAGGTTCAATGATGGAGGTTAATGGGTCACAGACCACTGACCACTGACCAAGAGTACCCGTCGTCCGTCGTCATCTCTCCGCGCTCCGCCCCCCCTGCCAGCGCCGGAACAAATCTTCGGGCAAGGTGATATCCAGCAGATCGAGCACGCGGTTGACCGTCTGGTTGATGATGTCGTCGACCGTTTGCGGCCGATGATAGAACGCGGGCATGGGCGGCACAATATGCGCCCCGATCTCGGCCGCCAGCGTCATGGCCCGCAGATGGCCCAGATGCAGCGGCGTCTCGCGCGGGCAGAGGATCAGCTTGCGCCGTTCCTTCAACACCACGTCGGCCGCCCGCGTCAACAGATTGTCGCTGTATGAATAGGCGATGGCCGACAGCGTCTTCATCGAGCAAGGCAGGATGACCATGCCGTCGGTGCGAAACGAGCCGGACGAGATGGCGGCGGCGATATCCTTGAAGCGATAATCGGCCGTCGCCAACGCCCGCACTTCTTCCGGCGTGTAGTCTGTTTCCAGCGGGATGGTGGTCGCCGCGGCCGTGCTCATCACCAGATGCGATTCCACATCCGGCAGCGCCTGCAACACTTCCAGCAGCCGGATGCCGTAGATGACGCCGCTGGCTCCCGATAGACCGACGATGATCTTTTTCATAATGTCCTTGCCTTTTATGAGGCCACGTCCAGGCTCATCCTTGCAGGGTAATTGTAACTAAAAGAATAGAACGCTGATGACGCGGATCAGGCGGATTAACATAGATCAGAACAACGATTGATCCGCGTGAATCCGTTCAACCCGTGTCATCCGCGTTCTATTCCCCCTATGATCGGATATATCCAATAGTCTTGTCGCGTCTCGCAGGGAAAGCCGTTGGGGGTATAATTGCCCTTCCGGTATCCCACAATGCATTGTAGGGGATCGCCGGGAAATTCCAAAATCGAGCGTGAGTGTGACTGAGAAATCAAAATATATCGGTGACTTGAAGGCGGGGATGGAGCTACAGAGCGAGCCGTTCCTGCTCCATGACGTCGTCCGGCGGCAATCGAAAGACGGCCGAACCTTCCTGCTGACCACCCTGCGCGATCGCACCGGGCAGATCAGCGGCGTTTTTTGGGACGTGCCGCTGACCGTCGATGTATGGGTGCGGCCGGGGCTGGCCGTGCTGGTCAGCGGCCGTATCGGTCTCCACAAGGACGCGATCCAGGTCAACATCAATGACATGGCCCGCGCCAACGGCCTGGACCTGACCGTTTTCCTGCCCGCCAGCCGCCGCCCGCGCGAGGTCATGCTGGCTGAGTTGCGCGACCAAATCGCCGCGCTGGCCGAGCCGTGGCAAACGCTGATCGGCTATCTGCTGCTTGAGGGCGATCTGGCCGAACGCTTTGCCGTTGCCCCCGCCGCGCGCAGCATGCACCACGCCTGCATCGGCGGCCTGCTGGAGCACACGCTGAGCATGGCGGCCATCGCTCGCTATCTTTCGCGCCATTATCCCCACGTGGATGCCGACCTGCTCGTCTGCGGGACGCTGCTCCACGATGTCGGCAAGGCCTACGAGTACGCGCTGGAAGAAGGATTCGCCCGATCGGAGGACGGCCTGCTGGTCGGCCATATCGTGCGGGGCATCCTCATCATCGAACGGGCCGCGGCCGAGCTTGGCTTCCCCGAAGCCGAACTGCGCCGGCTCATCCACCTGATCGCCTCCCACCACGGCACACAGGAGTGGGGTTCGCCGGTCGTCCCCAAGACGCTGGAAGCGGTGCTGCTGCATCAGATCGATCTGCTCGACAGCCGCATCGGCGGTTTCATGGATCATGTGAGCAACGACGCCGGCGGGGCGGACTGGACGATCAAGCGCAGCGAGATGTTCGGCACCGAGCTGCGCCGCCCGATGGGGTTCAGCCCCGCCAACGGGCTGGATAAAGATGAAGAATAGCGCTGAAACCCCGGTTTTTCCCTGTAAAACCGGGGCAACGCCACGAATGAACGAAATATTGAACTGATGATCTAATGTTTAGAAACCGAGTTTCTCGGAAGAAACTCGGTTTCTACGGGTTTCTCCCCCATGGACGAATCCATCCGCTCCCTCATCCAGGCCATCCACGACAGCCCACCGCGGGCCGTGTTCGCTGCTGCCGGCGCGGGCAGCCAGGCGCTGGCCGATCTGCTGGGCGTGCCCGGCGCGTCGCGCACCCTGCTGGAGGCGCTCATCCCCTACGCCGCCGACTCGTTCGATGAGTTCCTGGGGCAGCAGCCGGAGCAGTACGTCTCGGCCGAGACGGGTCGCCGGATGGCCGGGCGGGCGCTGGCTCGCGCCCACCATCTGCGCGAGCTGGAAACGTGGCCCATCGTCGGGCTGGGCTGCACGGCGACCATCGTCACCGATCGACCCAAGCGCGGCGAGCACCGCGCCCATGTCGCCGCCTGGTCGCCCGCCCGCCTGACCGCCTGGACGCTCTATCTGGAGAAGGGTGCGCGCGACCGGGCGGGCGAGGAAGGGCTGGTCAGCCGGCTTATCCTCGACGCGCTGGGTGAGGCTTGCGGGATCGCCGATCGGTCGCTGCTGCCCCTTGGCCCCGGCGATTCGCTCTCCGTGGAACGTATCGATTATGCCGCCGCAGCCGAACGCCTGCGTCATCACGAGGTTGCCTGGTTCGGCATCGAACCGGATGGCGGGTTGGCGACGGAGACGCCGGTGGCCGTGTTGTCCGGCTCGTTCAACCCGCTGCACGCCGGCCACACCGGGCTGGCCGAGACGGCCGCGGCGCTGCTGGGTGTGCCGGTGACCTTCGAAGTATCGGCCGTCAACGTCGACAAACCTCCGCTGGAGACGACCGTCCTGCTCGACCGGCTGAGCCAGTTCGCCGGGCGTTGGCCGGTTGTGGCCGGCAACGCGCCGACATTCGTCGAGAAGTCGCGGCTTTATCCAGGAGCGGTGTTTGTGGTGGGCTTCGATACGGCCGCCCGGATCATTCAGCCGCGCTACTACGGCGACAGCGAGGCGGGCATGCTGGCCGCGCTGGCCGAGATGCGCGACCACGGCAACCGCTTCCTCGTCGCCGGGCGGGAAGGGGACGACGGTCATTTCAGAGAACTACGCGAATTGGAGATTCCGGCGGGGTTTGCCGGGTTATTTGAGGCTATTCCTGAGAGGTTGTTTCACTCCGATGTGTCATCGACGGAGATTCGGGCGGCGTTGAAGGCTGAGGTCGACAATAAATAGGAAATGCTGGACGCTTATTTATATCGAAACTTCTATATATTCGTTCGATGTAATGGCGTTAATGACATCAGCTATCTCAGCAATGCGCAAGTGGATTTTGGGCCACGAGGTCGAGAGGAGTACAACGATCGCGATTCGTCGGTCGAGCAGGTTTTGCTGATAACTCAAATTCTGATCGGTGGTCATAAATAGCTGATAACCAGCATCTTCAGCCCTCTTTAGCAAATCGCCATTTGATAGAGTAGACCAACCCTGCCTATAGGCAGTTGACACGTCATGTTCGGCCAAATAGCGCCGTAGAGGGAGCGGCACTCCCTGATCAAAAAGGATCTTCACGTTTAGACGGCGACCGCCAACATCTCGATCTCATGATCGAGTATCGCCTCAACTTGCGCTCGCTCTACACCTGGAAACCATTCCAGGAACTCCTCAATCGTTGCTCCATCCCGGAGATTCTCGAAAAGGGCCGCAACCGGTACCCTGGTTCCACGAAATACCCAAACCCCACTGACTTTGTTTGGATCGCGTTCAACAGCTTCCAGCGTTTCCCATTGTTTCATTTTGTTCTCCTCTGGAAGAAAAGATGAATCAGCAGATGGCTGAATTATACCAGATCCGACCGATTGTGGGCCATCGCCTAAACGTAT
This sequence comes from Promineifilum sp. (SeqCode), assembly GCA_035446145.1. Classification (GTDB taxonomy): domain Bacteria; phylum Chloroflexota; class Anaerolineae; order Promineifilales; family Promineifilaceae; genus Promineifilum. The sequence goes on from DAOMSB010000032.1 coordinate 19,581, forward strand.
CACCTCGGCGTCGCCGAAGATATGGGTCATGGCCGCCAGATCGGAGGCGGCGAACTCCCGCATGTGGAGGCGTTGGGGTTCGGCGATCGGCGTGCCCATGCCAGTCATCGACGCCCAATTATGACGGATCGATCAACTGCCCGCCCCATTCCTCCGGCGCAACGTCGGCCACCGACTGGCTGAATGTCCAGACGTGGCCGCCGATGTCCTCGGCCGAGTACTGCCGCTCGCCGTAGAAGTAGGATTCAGGCGCGCCCAGGATTTTCGCGCCTGCCGCCTTGGCGCGGGCGTAGTGGGCATCCACATCGGCAACGCGCATCATGATCGAGTGGTTCGCGCCGGCCGCCGCCGCATCTCCGCCGGCTGTGGCGACGATTGATTCTCCCTGGCAAGTTAACTGCCGGCGGTGGTTGCCGATGCTCAGCCGCTCGCGAAAACCAAACGCTTCGCACAGCCAGGTAGCGGCCACCTCCACGTCGTCGTAAGCCAGTTCAGGGATGAGCGCGCCGGGCGGCATGGAGCGATTGGCGATGTCTGCTGTCGGAGCGACCAGTCCGGCGCCTCCGACCGGCTCCGTCGGGATGGAGCTATCGAACCCTGCGATCAGCGGCCGAGCGCGGATGATAGCTTCTCGCACGGCGGGCAGCGACAGAGACGCGCGATGGCTCTCGGCGCTGTCCCAGACTTCGGTGATCCAGATGGCGTCGGCGTCGGTCGGGTCTTTGGCCACGATGTAGCTCAGGCAGCCCGGCATTCCGGCGATACCGTCGAGCAGAATAGCGATCAGCGCGTCGCGCTGCCCGGTTGCGGCCGTCATCTTGCCGATTAATCCGTACATTTTTATTCTCCTTGACTTACCAAACATGACAGGTGGGCGACAAAGCCTCGTTTAAACGAAACCTTTCCGCCCACCTGCCAACGCTTACTTCGCTAACGAGTGATAAGCCTTTTGTGTGATTCGTTATGCGCCGGTATCTGTGTCGCCGGTTTCTCTTGCGGCAACCCGCGACTCGCGCCGCCGCAGCCGCTTGATGACCCAGATGAGCAGCACAAACGGGATGGCGATGACGATCAGGATGGGCACGGCGAAGAGCACGAACCAGATGGCGGCATTGGCCAGCACTTGCAGCATGGTGATCAGCGCCTCGATGGCATCCTTGGCCACGCCGCTGGGCCGCCAGCCGCCGACCTGAATCGGCTGGGCCAGCGCGTCGGGCGATACATTGACGGTGATGGACGAGAAGGCCGACGACTGCCCCAGAAATTGGATGCGCCCCTTCAGCGCCTCGATCTCGCCCTCGACGCGGCTCAATTCCACGTTGACCGCCAGCGCATCCTCGACGTTGGTGGATTCTTCCAGAAACTGGCGCAGCCGTGCGGCCGTCGCTTCCTGATTGCTGAGTCGGGCGCTCAGATCGACGTACTCCTCGGTCACATCCTGACCCGAAGTGCTGAGGTTGGTCACTTCCACGGCCAGCCCGGCGATGGCGTCGAGCACGCTCTGGAATCCCTCGGACGGGACGCGGATCGTGACGTAGCCGGTCTTGTATGTGTCGCTCGACTGGTAGATGTTGCTGCTGACCACCCAGCCGCCGCTGCTGTCGGCCATGGCGGCGATCTGGGCCAGCGTTGCTTCGGTGTCGGCGGCGGTGATGGACATATCGGCCGTGCGAATAATGAGCCGCTCCTGGCTGCCGGGGAGTTGGCCGGTTGCCTCTGCTTCGACAGCATCGAAGCTCTGATTGACCGCGAAATCGGCCGCCGGCGCTTCGGCGGGAACAGCATAGACCGCGGCCGACTCTTCGGTCATAACCTGCTCCGATCGAGCACCCTGGCCGGCACACGCCACGGCGCTCAGGGCGGCAATGAACAAAGTGACTGCTAATAAAATTCGGCGTTTCATGATTGACCCTTCCTTGTTCGGCAAATTCATTGGTTGTTGCCTCTGGAATAAAGACGGCGGATCATAGTCGCAAGTTCCCTCGTAGCTCAGCCATTCCTGACTGAGCGCCGAACAATAGCAAAACTGCCTTACCTGACCCGATACAGGCGCAAGCAGGAATGCTTGCGCTACATGCCAAATTCCAGCCGCTCGATCAAACGTGAAGGCATCTTGTGAGCGTGCATGCGGCGTTGAGTCTCGGCGATGTCGTACTCCACGCGGTGGAGCGTCCACGTCTGCGCCTCGTCGTCGAGGATGGCGAAAGACGCGCGCGGATCGCCGTCACGTGGCTGTCCCACGCTGCCGGGGTTCAGGATGATCCGCCCCTGGCTCAGGTCAACCGTCTCGGCGTCGCCGAGCAGGTAGAAATTCAGCTCGGCCGCCGTGTCGTCCAGCAGAAACAGGGCCGGGATGTGGGAATGGCCCACCAGGCAGATGGGCGTCTCGAAATGGTCGAAGTTGTCCAGCGCCGTTTGCAGATCGAGGATGTATTCCCATACGGGGTGGCGCGGGCTGGCGTGGGCCATCGTAAAGGGTGGGGCCACATGGAGCGGCGGTAAGCCTCTCAGATAATCCATGTTTTCCTCGGTCAATTCCCGGCGCGTCCAGTTCACCGCACGCCGCGCGTCGTCGTTGAACTCCTCGGTGTCGAGCTTGTTCAGCACCGCCCAGTCGTGATTGCCCGACAGCGCCAGCGGTTCCAGCTCGCGCAGCCGCTCAACGCATTCGTTAGGATTGGGGCCATAGCCGACCAGATCGCCCAGAAACCAGACGCGATCCCAGGTGCCGGCAGCGGTCAGCACCGCCTCCAGGGCGACGAGATTGGCGTGAATATCAGAAAGAACGAGTGTACGCATGAGGGGAGAGCGGGTAGTGAATGATAGATAGCCGGCAGTTATCCATAGATGGTCGCGAACGGCATAAGCGTTCAGATGCGTATATCATACCATGAAAGTATAATAGACGTTCAATCAGGCTCATGCAGGCAGGATGTCCGGCTGCGCTACTCAACGAGCGATTTCGGGGCTGATCAACGTTACGAACGTATGGCGATTCTCGACGACCGAACACTGGATTTTGTCAGCACAAGTGTGGCGCAGACGGAACGCCTGGGCATTCGCCTGGGCGAGCTGCTGGAGCCGAACGACGTCGTTTGCCTGTCGGGCGAGCTGGGTGCGGGCAAGACGGCGTTGGCGCGCGGCGTCGGCCGCGGTTGGGGTTCGCCGGCCCGCGTCACCAGCCCAACCTTCGTGCTGGTGAACGAATACCCGCGCTCCAGCGACGGCTGCATCCTCTACCACATCGACTGCTATCGGCTGGAGCGCACGGCCGACATTGCCTCGGTTGGTCTGGAGGATATTCTCGACAGCAAGGCGGCCGCGCTCATTGAATGGCCCGAACATATCGCTGACCTGCTGCCGCCCGACCGCCTGTGGATCACCCTGTCGTATGACAGTCCCACCCGCCGCCGCCTGCGCCTCAGCGCCATGGGGCCGCGGTCGAGCGTTCTGCTGGTGGATTTTCGCAAAAATGCTTTTGGAGTATAGAATCTCTTTCTGAGTGACCATGATTTTAGCGATTGACACGGCGACGGATTGGGTGGGGCTGGCACTCCACGACGGCAGCAGCGTCCTGGCTGAGTTCGGCTGGCACAGCCGCCGCACCCAGACGATCGAGTTGGCTCCGGCCGTGGCTCAACTTTGGGCGCGGACGGGCGTCTCGGCCGGCGATCTCAGCGCGATTGCCGTTGCCATCGGCCCCGGCTCCTACACCGGCTTGCGCGTCGGGCTGGCGCTGGCCAAGGGGATCGCGCTGGGGCAGAAGTTGCCGCTTGTTGGCGTGCCGACGCTCGATATCGTCGCCGCGGCCGTCAATCGACTTGATACCGACCTCGTGGTTCTGGCCCAGGCCGGCCGCTCGCGCCTGTGGGCCGGGCAATATAGCTGGTCGGACAAGCGTCGTTGGGAACCGGAAGGCGATCCCGTGCTGACGCAGTGGGATGATCTGCTGGGGCGGGTTCAGGTGCCGGTGGCCTTTGCCGGGGAGATCGATGCCGCGGCGGCCAAACTCATTCGCCGCGTCAATCGCTCGGCCCACATCGTCGCCCCGGCCGGATCCGTGCGGCGCGCGGCCGTGCTGGCCGAGATCGGCTTCGCGCGCTGGAAGAAGCAGCAGGTAACCGACGCCAACGCTCTGGCCCCCACCTACCTGCGCGAACCGGGCTAGATCGCCATGCTCGCCGTCCCCACGCCCTATTCGTTGCGGCCGATGGCCGTGGCCGACATCCCGGCTGTGCTGGAGATTGACCATCTCTCTTTTCCTACCCCGGCGACCGAGCAATTGTTCCTGAACGAACTCACCGACAACCAGTTGGCCCACTATCAGGTATTGGCCCGCGACGGCCGGGAGTTGGCCGGCTATGCCGGGTTCTGGCTCATCGCCGGAGAGATCCACATCAGCACCATCGCCGTCCGTCCCGACGAGCGCGGCCGCGGCCGGGGCGAATGGCTGTTGCTGAATCTCTTGCTGGAGGCCTGGGCGCTCGACCCGATTCTCGTCACTCTGGAGGTGCGGCGCAGTAATGAGACGGCGCAGGCGCTCTATCGCAAGTATCGGTTCGAGGAGGTCGGCCTGCGGCGACGCTACTATCGCGACACAGGCGAGGACGCTATACTGATGACCATCGATTTCGCCCAACAGCCCGATTACGGCCATTGGCTGGCAGCGCGGGCGGGAGCCATCGCTCACGCGACAGCGGATTAAGCCAAAAAAGCGTGTAGAATAGAATCGGAATTCAAGCCGGGCGCTCGTCGCCGTTTGCCTCGCTTCTTTTTCAGACCTGTTTGATTTTTCAATGCTATGAATAACTCATCTATTTTCATCACCGGTGGAGCCGGGTTTATCGGCTGTAACAGCGCCGACCACTTCTTGCGGCAGGGCAAGCAAGTCACTATCTACGACAATCTGACGCGCAAGGGCGGCCGCTCCAACCTCGACTGGCTCTACGGCGAGCATGGCGGCGACCGGCTGCATCTCATCGAAGCCGATATCCGCGACTACGACCGGCTGTCTGCGGCCGTGGCCGAGGCCGCGCCGGAGGTGGTGCTCCATCTGGCCGGGCAGGTGGCAGTCACATCGTCGGTCGTCGACCCGCGCGAGGATTTCGAGATCAACGCCCTGGGCACGTTCAACGTCCTGGAGGCCGTGCGCCATGGCGCGCCGGAGGCGGCCGTCCTCTATGCGTCCACCAACAAGGTCTATGGCGGCATGGAGGATGTCGGCATCGTCCAGCGCGGGCAACGATATGAGTACGCCGACTATCCACTGGGTGTCCCGGAGAGCTTCCCGCTCGATTTCCACTCCCCCTACGGCTGCTCGAAAGGCACGGGCGATCAGTATACCCGTGATTACGCCCGCATCTATGGGCTGCGCACGCTGGTACTGCGCCAGTCGTGCATCTACGGCCAACGGCAGTTTGGCGTGGAGGACCAGGGCTGGGTGGCCCATTTCGTCATCGCCACGGTGATGGGGCGGCCGATCGCCATCTACGGCGACGGTCTGCAGGTGCGTGACGTGCTCCATGTCGATGATCTGGTGGCGGCCTACCAGGCGGGCATCGATCGAATCGACGCACTGAGCGGCGAGGTGTTCAATCTGGGCGGCGGCCCGGAGAATACGCTGGCCGTCTGGACCGAGTTCGGCCCACTGCTGGAAGAGCTGGCCGGGCGGCCGGTGCCGGTGCATTATGGCCCGTGGCGGCCGGGTGATCAGCGCGTGTTCGTGGCCAATATTCAGCGCGCCGAGGAGCTACTCGGCTGGCGGCCGCAAATCTCCCCCCGCGAAGGGATCACGCGATTGTATCGCTGGGTTGCCGGGAATCCGGGATTGTTCTAGCTTTATCGCGATGATCGATGCGGATGGTTCGCGTATGAGTAAGCCCACGCCGATAATCAACCCCGAATATGTGAGCCGGCTGATGGAGATGGCCCTCGATGCTTCCTATCCCAGACTGATCGGGATGACGCTGGATGACATCGCCATCGACCGCGCGGTCATCGGCCTGGAGCTTGATCCGCAGCGGCATCTTCAGCCTTTCGGCATCGTCCACGGCGGCGTACTGGCCACGTTGATCGACACGGCCACGTTCTGGGCCGCCTTCCTGCGCCTGCCGCCCGACGTGGGGTTGGTCAATATCGACCTGAAGCTCAACTATCTGCAGCCGGCCATCGCCGGACGACTGACGGCCGTCGGGCGCTGCATTCGCCCGGGCCGCACGCTCAGCTACACCGAAGCCCACATCTACGACGAGAGCGGCCAACTGCTGACCCACGGCACATCGACCCTGATATCCTTGCCTGGCCGGGGCTTTGATCTGGGAGTGGCCAAGTTTTTGGATTCCTGATGTTCATTCGTCTGAAGAGGTCGGCGTGTTGGCGCTGATGAAATCGCGCATCGTCATGCATCGCTGCGGCACGGCCGCGAGCATCGCTTTATCTTCCGTGACGAGCCTGGCCTCATTCCCGATAGCCACGACCAGATATTGGGCGTCGTAGGCGCTCAATTGGTGACGGGCGGCCAGTTCAAGCGCCATAATGGGGTCTGCCGTCGATTCATGCCCTTTAAACAACGTTACAGCCGACAGCCAAAGCGCGACGGCCGTTTCCAGATCGATCCCGCCATGCCGGACGTAGGTCGCCAGGATATTCAGAAATTCGTCTCGCCACAGATCGGGGACAATCCAGTCAGCATCCAGTTCCCGCACGGTGCGCGCTTCGGTCGTTTTTTCGCCGGTGATGAACAGGTAGGCGATGACATTGACATCAACGACGATCACGATCGCCCTTCTTCACGAGCCTTTTGCAGCCATTCGTCGTCGATGAGGAACGCGCCGCGGATTGGCTGCGGCAACGGTTGCGGCTCTTCTTCAGCCAGCGACCGCTCCAGCAGAATGATGATCTCCTGGTTCATGCTTCGCCGGTTTGCTCGCGCGCTCTGCTTTAGCCTGGCGTGAAGTTCATCCGGCATTTGGCGGATCAATAAGTCGGTCATGATTTACTCAATATCATTATGATATCATAATCATATCATCTTGAGCTGATTCGTCAACCCTTACTCAATCTCAATCTTTGTAATCGCCTCAAAATCAAGCGCTTTTTCGCTGCCCAGCACGGCATGGAGCGCCAGCTGGGCGAACTGGAAGAACGCTTGCAGGTCGCCGATGCGGTCGAGATAGTAGCGGGCCAGTTGCTGCTCCTCGGCCGACAGGTCGCACTCGGCCGCCTGGAGCTTCTCGATACTCTCCCCCAGCACGTGCAGCGCCAGATGCACCTCGCGTTGTTCGCGGCTTTCCAGCACGTTACGGATGACCTGCCACATGTCGGATTCGGCCTTGTAGAACTTGCGCCGCTCACCGCGCACCCACACTTCCTTGGCCATGCCCCAGCGCTCCAGCCCGCGCATGTTCATGCTGACCGAGCCTTTGCTGATCTCCAGCGTGTCACCCAAATCATCGAGCGAGAGCGGGCCGGGGCTGAGGAGCAGCGTTCCATAGAGTCGCCCCATCACATCGCTGAAACCGAAGAAACGGGCCAGCCGGCCGAGACCGGTGACGGTGCTTTCATTGACGGCGGTTAATGTCTCGTGCATGGTTCCCTGCATTCAATATGTTTTGAATGCAGGGAGCATAGCATAGGGAAGGGGTGGGGAGCAAGACGATCAGTGGCCCGTATGTCAGCAGGTCAGTGGATCAGTAGATCAGTGGGGTAGTGGCGGGATGGGGAGATCGTGGGACAGTGGGCAGTAGATCAGTTGATCAGTAGGTCAGTGGTCAGTGGTCTGTCGTCTGTCGACCACCGAATGCCCCAGCGGGCCATGGCCGGCGCCGAGCCGCCAGGGCGCGCCGCGGCGGATAGCGGCATGGGTGAAGGCTTGTGCTCGGCGGATGGCGTCGAGGGGGGTGTGCCCCATCGCCCGGTAGGCGCACACGGCCGCCGATAGCGTGTCCCCGCTGCCGTGGGTGTTGATCGTGTCAATGCGCGGCTGCGGCAGTTCGGTCCAACTCTGGCCGTCCCACCAGGCGTCGCTGATCGCGTCGCCGCGGCGAAGGCTCTTGATTAGCCATTGAGCAACTGATGGCTGTTCTCTATCGGATGCCGGATGATCACTACCCGGCACTTCTGTCGGCGGTCTTTGGTCATCGGCCGGCGGCCCACCCGCGAACGTTGACTCCAGCGACCACCCCAGCAGCGCCGCTTCGGCCGCGTTCGGCGTCACCAAATCGGCCAGAGGGAAGAGCCATTCGCGGTAGGCGGCGGCAACTTCGGGGCCGAACATGGCCTCGCCGCGATGGTTGACGAGGACGGGGTCGATGATGATGGCCGGGCGAGGGTGTAACCTCTCACGCCAGTGGTTCAGTCGCTCGGCCACGATCTTGATGGTGTCGGCGCGGCCGAGGAAGCCGGTCTTGATGCCCGCCGCGCCATAATCCGACAACACCGCGTCGATCTGTGCGGCCACGAAGGCGGGCGGCAGATAGTGGACGGCGGCGACGCGCTCGCTGTTCTGGGCGGTGACGGCGGTGATGGCGCTCATGCCATAAACGCGAACGCCGTTTTCGCTAAGGGCGGCCCATGTCTTCAGGTCGGCCTGCAAGCCGGCCGCGCCGCCGGAATCGGAGCCGGCGATCGTAAGCAGGGGGAGGGACGAATTCAGCGTCATCTGATGATTGAGTATAGCCGGACTTCAACTGCTGCATCAATGACAAGTTGCCGGCACAGGCTGTTTCGCACCCGACGAGATGCGACACTGCCCGAAGACCGCTGAATTTTTCACTCATTCTTTCTCTGCGGCGATTGGCTCGATGGTATGATGCGGATACCATAGAGGCCGATCAATGATGACAACTCCAGAGAAACAAGCTCAACCTTCCCCGGATATGCTTTCCCCCAGCGGTTCCTATGCCGGTGAAATTCGTCGTATCGGTCAGCTCGTCGGCCGCGGCCAATGGCGAACTGCCCTGCACCGTGCCGATAGCCTGGGAGCCAACTTCTGGAACTTTGAGGTACGCGGGGGTAGCCGCCGCGTGCAGTGCCCGTGCTGCGGCTGGGAGGGGCCTGCGTTTGTGTCGTTGAGCAACTGGCGCGCCGTGCAGCACAATTCGCGCTGCCCCAACTGCGATTCCCGCTCGCGCCACCGCGGTCTGACGATTCTGCTGCCCAGGCTGCTTGCCGCCATGCCCGACGGCCAGGCGCTGGTCTTCGCGCCCGAGGCGGCATTGCTGGCGCTGGTTCGGCAGCACGCGCGCGCCGGTGTGGAGACGACCGATTATCTCATGGAGGATGTCGATCATCCGGGCGAGGATATCCAGCGCCTGACATTTCCCGATGCTCATTACGGGGCGCTGATGTGCAACCATGTCCTGGAGCATATCCCCGACGACCGGGCGGCGCTGGCCGAATGTGCCCGGGTCTTGATGCCCGGCGGCGTGGCGGTGTTCACGATTCCCGGCGACTACGACCAGACAGCCACGCGCTACTTTGATTTGCCCGATCCCAACGGCCATTTACGCCATTACGGGCTGGACGTGCTCGAGAAGATGCGGGCGGTATTCAGCCGGGTGGAGGCGGTCGATATGAGCCTGGGGACGAACCCGCGCCAACATATTCATCCGGGAGATATGGCGTTTGTGTGCTACAAGTAGAGGGGTAAGGCGCGCTGCGCGGGGTGATACCCAGCCGCCCGAAGTCGCCGGTCGTTCATGACCGCCAGACCTCATTGATGATTTTGCCCACGGCCGCGGGGAACGACCAGGCGGGGCGGCCGT
>DAOMSB010000033.1:0-28493 GCA_035446145.1 Promineifilum sp. (SeqCode)
GCCAACTCCCCGGTTGCGCCCGGTCCGATGGATCGCATCACGCAGCTGCCGTAAGTCTTATCCACTTTGATCTAGCAGGTTGGCGGGCGGAAACCCGCTAACCTGTCAGGTCCGCACTGTCATAAAGAGCGCTGGAGCCTGTGCAAGGTTCCGGCGCTTTTTATTTGGCCGAGGCCTGGCTACATCCGAAACACGCCGTAGCGTGGCGGGCCTTCGGTGACGTAATCAACATGATGTGCTACCGACAAGCCAATGCTGAGAGCCGTTCGCGTGTCGCGTGGGTCGAGGATGCCATCGTCCCACAGGCGAGCCGTGGCATACCAGGGCGACGATTCTGCATCGAACTTTTGGCGGGTCATCATTTGGGTCATGGCGATCTGATTGGCGTCCGCTTCACGGCCGCGCTTGCGCGCCTGTTCGGTCTGAACGATGCCAAGCACGCCGGCCGCCTGCTCTCCGCCCATGACGGCCACGCGGCTGTTGGGCCATGACCACAGAAAACGTGGGTCGAGCGCGCGGCCGCACATGGCGTAGTTCCCCGCCCCATAGGAACCCCCGACGATGACCGTGAACTGCGGCACGGTTGAAGTGGCCACGGCGTTGAGCATCTTGCTGCCGTGCTTGATGATTCCTCCGCGCTCATGCTGCGCGCCGATCATGAAGCCGGTGATGTTCTGCAAGTAGATCAGCGGTGTGCGGGTCTGGTTGCAGAGCTGGATGAATTGGGCCGCCTTGTTGGCGCTTTCGGAGAAGAGCACGCCATTGTTGCCGAGGATGCCCACCGGCCAGCCGTCGAGATGGGCATGGCCGCAGACGAGCGTGGCGCCGTAGTCGGGTTTGAATTCAAGGAAACGCGAGCCGTCAACCAGTCGGATGATGATTTCACGCACGTCATAGGGGACGCGCGGGTCGGCGGGGATGATGCCGAGAAGCTCGTCGGGATCATAGGCCGGTGGCTCGGGAGCCACACGACGGGTGAGGCCAATGACCGGCTTTGGCTGCCCCACGTGCGACAGGATCAGGCGGCCGATACGCAGCGCGTCGGCGTCGTCTTCGGCCAGATAGTCGCTGAGGCCCGATGCGCGGGCATGCATCTCGGCCCCGCCGAGCGTCTCGTCGTCGCTCTCCTCGCCGGTAGCCATCTTCACCAGTGGCGGGCCACCCAGATAGACGGCCGCCCGCCCGCGCACCATCACCACATAGTCGCTCATGCCGGGGATGTAAGCCCCGCCGGCCGTCGAGGAACCGAAGACGAGCGCCACCTGCGGAATGCCCGCGGCCGACAGGCGAGCCTGATTGGCGAACGTGCGGCCGCCGAGGATGAACACCTCATCCTGATAGAGCAGGTTGGCTCCGGCCGATTCGACCAGTGAGATGCAGGGCAGCCGGTTCTCGAAGGCGATCTGCTGGGCGCGCAGGGTCTTCTGCAGGGTCATCGGATAGACCGCGCCGCCCTTGACCGTGGCGTCGTTGGCAAAGATGAGGCACTCGACACCGCTGACACGGCCGATGCCGGTGATCTGTGACGCGGCCGGGGACTCGCCGTTGTACATATCTTCGGCCGCCAGGGGAGAAAGTTCCAGAAAGGGGGTGGCCGGGTCGAGCAGCATCTCCACCCGCTCGCGGGGCAGTAGTTTGCCCGCCTCGCGGAACTTGCGCGCGCCACGTTCGCCGCCGCCGGCGCGCGCCCGCGCCTGGCGCTCGTTCAACTCATCGATCAGCACTTGCATGGCAGCGCGGTTGGCAGCGTAGTCGTCGGAGCGGGGAGAAAGGGAGGATTGGAAGGCGACCGCCATTGCACTGGCCCTGTTTGTGTTTGGCTCAACCTATCGGTTTTATTTACGAATGACCTTGCGAAGCAGGATTTCGTAACTGCCTGTATTGGGAGCCGGAGTTGGATGCGGGGTTAAGCCCGGCCACAAGGAAAATGGGCGAGGAGCCTCGACCGGCTGACTGTTGCCAGGCGGCAGATTGATGACTTCCCATTTCTGCGCGCTCAGTTGATTGAGAGCGAAGGCAACGGTTTGATTGACCAGGGAGCCTGGCAACGGCTCAAGAACTCCGGCCTTAAGACTTTCCCAAAAAGGGACACCGGAGTTTTGGGGGTTGTCGACCTTGATCACTTTACCGTTCTCTATCACCAGCGTCATATGTTGATATTGCTCGATCATTTGTACCCTCCTTATTGATATTCCCAGGATCAAGCATATAGCTTAACGGCGGATGTTACTTAAGCTCGTCTTGCGTTAACATTTGGCGAAACGGAGAAGGCGTTTGCGCTTGAAGCGCATCCACGAACGCCTCATCCTCAGCGATTTGCCTATCTATCGCTTGTTGATGGTCAAAATAATACGCCATAGCGGCATAGATGTCGTCCAAGGAGAGGCTATAATCGGTGGCAATCTCATCAACGCTCAAGCCCATGTATTCATGCCAGATGGCGATGTTTTGCACGGTGATGCATCATCCGGCAATGTGTAGCTTGCCGCCGGCTACATATGCCGTTACTTCGATATGCTGATCTAAAACGGGTACGTTCATACAACTATTCCTGCGCTTGCTTGTCGGCAGATTGTGAATGACCGCGTTTGATGATTGTAATCACTCTCTCAACTCTCGGTTCCTCGCCAGGTTCCCAGCCATGAACCTCGCAACGGATTTCTTCCAGTGCGGCCAGGCGGGCACCCGGAGGTTGGGAGAGCCAGTATTCTCGATCGGAACCCTGCTCGTTAATGCGCATCTTGCGATAGACGAGGGCGATTTTTCTTGGTTTGTCCATGGTTAGACAGCATGTGGCTCAATCGTTGCTAGGACTTCAGCCTCTTCCTGTTGTGCCTGATAAAGGTCCCAGCGCAATTGCAGATTCATCCAGAACCCGGCGCTCATTCCGAAGAAGCGCGCCAGCCGCAATGCGGTCGCCGGGGTTACTCCACGCTTGCCGTTGATGATCTCGTTTACCCGCTGGTAGGGAACGTGAATAGCGTCGGCCAATTCCCGTTGGGTGATGCCCATTGGGTTTAGAAACTCTTCCAGTAGCATTTCACCGGGATGAGTGGGAGAGCGATGAGTTGGCACACGAACCATAATAGATTTTCCTTTAATGATAATCGGTTATCTCTATGTCTTGTGGGGCGTTATCTCGCCATATGAAACAAATTCTATATTGCTCATTGATGCGAATACTATGTTGCCCTTGCCGATCACCCTTCAATGCTTCCAACCGGTTGCCGGGCGGAAATAGAAGTTCCTCCAGCGTTTCCGCGGAATCGAGTTGATCGAGCTTTCGAGAGGCAATACGCCACAATTGTCTTGGACAGGCGCGGCGAGCAACAGCAGAATTCACCCCATTGAAAATGTCTTCGCTTGCTCGATCCCTGAAGCTGCGGATCATGATAACATGATAACATGGGACCCATGCTACTGCAATGGTAACTCCAGCATCTCCCGCGCCTCTTCTACCGTCGCCACCTCCCCGCCCACCAGACGCACCAGTTCGGCCGCCTTGGCCACAAGTTCCCCGTTCGACCGCGCCAGCTGCCCTGGCGCTACGTAAAGATTGTCCTCCAGCCCCACGCGGACGTTGCCGCCCAGCGAAACGGCTGCGGCCGCCAGCGGCCATTGGCGCGCGCCGATGCCGATGACCTGCCAATGCGCGCCGGCAGGCAGCGCATCCACCTGTTGCACCAGATTCTTGGTCGTGCCGGGAATGCCGCCCAGCACGCCCATGATGAGGCTGAACTGATACGGCGGTTTCAACACGCCCAGGTCGATCAGCGGCGCGGCGTTGTGGATATGCCCAGTGTCGAAACACTCCATCTCCGGCCGCGTGCCGGCAGCGTTCATCGCTTCCAGGAAGAACAGGATGTCGCCGAACGGGTTGGCGAAGACGTGGTCATGATAGAACATTTTGTTCTTTTCGGAGTAGATGGCGTAGTTCATGCTGCCCATGTTAAGAGCGGCCATATCGGGGCGCAGGGCGGCAATGTGGGCCACACGCTCCTCGCGGGTGACGCCGATTGCGCCGGTGGAGTAGTTGATGATGACGTCGGGGCAGCGGGCGCGGACGGCCGCGTCGATGCGGGCATAGGTGTCCACGTCGTAGGCCGGGCGGCCGTCGTCCTGCCGGGCGTGGATGTGGACGATAGATGCGCCCGCCTCCACGCTGCGCCGCGCTTCTTCGGCGATCTCGTCGGGAGTGTAAGGGATGGCCGGCGACTGTGTGCGGGTGGTCAGCACGCCGGTGAGGGCGGCGGTGATGATGGTTTTGGTCATGGAATGGCTCCAATTTTGGGCATAGGGTTATTCTAACGCGAGTTGGTCATTTAATCCTGTTTGCTCTCTCTGCACGACGTCATTATTGTGATGCTCCAGCGCCGGCGGTGGACAGGTCCTCGCTGGAAATCGACCTGATTGTGAGGCAAGATACGTTTGAAATCCTGCGATAAGCACCACAGGAGAAGGAATCGAGGATGCCATCATAGTACATTTGGCTAATTGACAGACACAAGAATCTGGATTTCTATTGATATTTGAGACGCTTGACGACTATAATGGCAAAAGCGACGTTTTATGGGAATCGGGCAATTATACCTGCCCGAGGCTCAATTCCATGAAGGGGAGTCTGTCCGCGACCCTGGGAAGAGGAAGTTGTGCCTGTGTGAGCCCGCGTCGCTTTTACCGGGACAAACATCACCATAGTAAGGAGCTTACAAATATGAAGGATTCCCAGTCTCCCCGGGCTGCCCGTCGTGGCCCCCGGATGTTCACTGTTTCCCTCCTCATCTTTCTATTGCTGGCGTTGACGACGGCCGTCGCGCTGCCTCAGGAGCAAGCTGCTGAGGGGCCATACCCCACGGATGCGGAAGTAGCGGCGACCCTCAAGCCTGTAGTTCTTAGTGAATCGCGCAGCGGCGACATGACGACGCTCACAGTGGAGATTCCCGTCGGTGCGGATACGTTCACGACGTCCAATCAGCCGACTACCAACTGGTCCAATGATCCCAACATGCGCATCGGATTCAACATCGCTCAAGGCAATGGAGCGCAGCGGGCATTTTTGTTCTTTCCGATGGACAGCATCCCCTCCAACGCGACCGTGACCGCCGCCAATCTGCGCGTTTTCCAGAACGCGTTCTCGCCTCCCGCGGACGTCAACATGGGAGCGCTGGCGCGCTTCCTGAGTTCCTCCTGGGATGCGTCAACGCTCACGTGGGCGAACTTCAACCCCAGCTGGGGCGCGGAGATCGGCATTGGTCAACTGCCCGCGACAACGGGCTGGATCCAGGCTTCCATCACCAGCTCAGTGCAGGAGTGGGTATCGGGCACGCGCCCCAACTTTGGCATCATGGTTCAGGGTGACGAGACACCGCAGCAACGGGAGCGCGTTTTCACCACCATCAACGCCAATAACGGCCTCCATCCCCGCATCGTCGTGACCTATAATGTGAACGTTGATACCACGCCGCCTACTTCGAGCATGACGGCGCTGCCGCAATGGTCGACCGCGTCGTTCAACGTGAACTGGAGCGGGACCGACAATCCGGGCGGAACGGGCATCCGTCATTTCGACGTCCAGATGCGCCAGAACGGCGGCAACTGGCAAAACTGGCAGACGGCCGTCACGAACACGTCGGCCACATTTACCGGCCAGAACGGTATCCTTTATGAGTTCCGCGCGCGGGCAGTCGACCGGGCGAATAACGTCGAAGCATTCCCCAATAACCCCCAGGCGCGAACGACGGTCGACACCATCCCGCCGACGTCGTCGGTGAACGCTCTGCCGCAATATACCTTCACCCGCAACTTCACGGTTAGCTGGAGTGGTACAGACGCGCTGAGTGGCATCGCCCATTATGACGTGCAGTTCCAAATCAACGGCGGCCCGTGGCAGGCGCTGACCTCGGTTACGACCCAGGCGTCTCACACGATAGCCGATGCTTTGGTGGGCGCGCAATATGGCTTCCGGGTGCGGGCGGTAGACCGGGCAGGCAATGTCCAGCCGTTCCCGGGCGGCGCTCAGGCGCAGACGACCATCTCCGTGGGCAATCCGGAAGCGCATATCATCCCCTTTACTTCACCGATTGCCACGCAAAACAGCTTCGTCGTGCAGTGGTTCGGTGAGCCGGTGCCCGGCTCGAACATCACTTCCTATGATCTGCAATTCAGCTTCAACAATGGCCCCTGGCGGGATTGGTTAACCAACCTGCCGGGCGGCAATGGGGCCAATAATCGGACTTTCACTGCTCAGGACGGCGATGGCGTCTACGCCTTCCGCGTTCGTGCTCGCGACGGCGTCGGCCGTGTGGGTGAGTTCCGTGGCGGCCTGGGCGCCACTATCGCGGTCGATACCGTGGCGCCTTTCATCACGATCCAGAGCTACTTCCCCACGATTTACGGCGAGTAACCCAACAAGCTGACTGATGAAGAGCCGGACGCCTCAAACGCCCGGCTCTTCGTTTTGTGATGGATGGAACTTTTCTTTTGGGCTGACGTCTTAATAGTGTGCGCGAATTAAGACGCATGCCGGAAACTGTTCCGGATAACATCACTACGGGTTTGTAGTATCAAGATAGAGGAATAAAAGATGATGAAGAGTAGGTACGGTTTTGTTGTGGCTGCCCTGATGGTGCTTGCCCTTGCTGTTGTGGCCTGCACGGCGACCGGCAGCGAGCCTGAGAGCGCCTTGCAGGGCGAGACGAAGACCTTGTTCGTTGGCCCACAACTGGTTGATTGTGTCGGCGTCGTTCCCCAGCAGTGCCTTCAGGTGCGCGAAGATCCGACCGGCGAATATCAGTTTTTCTATAGCAATATTGAGGGCTTCACCTTTGAGCCGGGTTATGAATATGAACTGCTGGTGCGAGTTGAGCAGGTAGAGAATCCACCCGCCGACGGCTCGTCCCTGCGGTATACGCTGGTTGAGATAGTGAACAAGACGCCGGTTGCGGCCGGAGAAGACGGCACGAAGCCGGTGGAGGGAAATGAATTGACTGGAGTGCGTTGGGTGTTGACTTCCTACGTAAACGCCGCCGGTGAGGTCGTCGAGGCGTTGGCTGACCGCGAGGCGACGGCCGAGTTCGCCGCCGACGGGCGCGTGGCCGGCAATGCCACCTGCAATAACTACTTTGCCGGCTATACCGTTGACGGCGACAAGTTGACCATCAGCCAGGCGGGATCGACGATGATGGCTTGCGACCCGCCGGAAGCCATGCAGCAGGAGATGGATTTCCTGGCTGCGCTGCAGTCGGCCGCCACATTCGCGATCGACGGTGACCAACTGACGATTGCCAATGAGGCCGGCGAGACGGTCCTGACCTTCAAGGCCGCGGTCCAGGCCGCGCTGGTCGGCACGAACTGGGTCGCCACGATGTACAACACCGGCACGGAAGCGGTGACCAATGTGCTGGAAGGCACAACCATCACCGCCAACTTTGCCGAGGACGGCAGCCTGAACGGTTCGGCCGGGTGCAACAACTTCATGAGCAGCTATACGTTGGACGGGCAGAACGTCACCATCCAGCCGCCGGCCACGACGCGCAAGCTGTGCCCCGAGCCGGCCGGGATCATGGAGCAGGAAGCGGCTTTCGTCAGCATGCTGCCCCAGGCGACCACATACACGATTAGCGGCAGTAATCTGGAGCTGCGCACGGCCGAAGGCGCGCTAATCGCCTCATTTGTCACCGCTCAATAACCGCGACAACCATTCAATCGGCAGACGCCGGGTCGCAGGGGAATACATTCCTTGCGGCCCGGCGTTTTTGCGTTTTTCGGGGCAATCGGCCACAATTTGCTCATTCTTGGCCAGGAGATGGCCGCAAACGAGGAGTATTGCATGTCAGTTAAGCCCGACCACTGGATTCGTCGCATGGTGGAAGAGAAGAACATGATCGAGCCGTTCATTGATGGGCAGGTGCGCGACGGGGTAATCTCGTATGGCCTGTCGTCTTATGGCTATGACATACGGGTAAAAAACGAGTTCAAGATATTTACCAACGTCCATTCGGCCATCGTTGACCCAAAGAACTTCAATCCTCAATCGTTCGTCGACTACCACGGCGATACCTGCGTCATTCCGCCCAATTCCTTTGTCTTGGCCCAAACGGTGGAGTATTTCCGCATCCCGCGCGACGTCATCACCGTTTGCCTGGGCAAGAGCACCTATGCCCGCTGCGGCCTCATCGTCAACGTCACCCCTTTTGAGCCGGAGTGGGAAGGGTATGTGACGTTGGAAATCTCCAACACCACGCCGCTGCCGGCGCGCATTTATGCCAATGAGGGTATCGCCCAGGTGCTGTTCTTTCAGGCCGATGAGGTGTGCGAGACGTCCTATGCCGATCGCAAAGGCAAATATCAGTTCCAGCAAAGTATCGTCTTGCCCCAGATTTAGGCGGGCGAGATCTATTTATCGGCCGAATTGACCGCTGTAAATTGGCGTATTTCCTCACCAAACGCTATAATTTCGCCCTGCGTCGGCCTGATTATCGGCCGCGGCGGCGTTTGGGCGCTTAGCTCAGTTGGTCAGAGCGCTTCGTTTACACCGAAGAAGTCGGGGGTTCGAGTCCCTCAGCGCCCATCAATGAGCCGAATGGCTCGTTATTGTTGGTCCAAGTGGTTTTGCTATAATTCGCTTTCGTGATATAGCGTACAAAGCGATAATCAAGCGGTCGCCAGAGGGCCGCATTCGATTAAAGATAGTGAAACGACAAATGGATTTATATCTGAAAGAAAGAGAGGCAGGAGAGTAGCCATATGGCCAGTCAAACGGCAACAGCAGAATCCGGGGCCGGAGCCTCCGGCGGCGTCAGCCGGCGCGAATTTCTCTATTACATATGGGGGGCCTCGATCGCGCTTGTGTCATTGCAAGGCGCGGGATTGCTTGTGTGGTTTTTGATCCCTCGTTTCCGTGAAGGTGAATTTGGCGGAACATTCACGGTGGCTGCCGGTGATGTGCCTGACATCAACACGCCACCTGTCAACTACGCCGAGGGGCGCTTCTGGTTAGTGAACCTGGATAGCACGCAACCCAATGAGTTAATGTATCAGGCCCCCGATGAGCCGAACCCCATTCAGGGCATCGCCGCCATCTATAAGGTCTGCACCCATCTGGGCTGTATCTACTCCTGGACGCCGACCAACAGCCGGTTCGAGTGCCCGTGCCACGGGTCGAAATATCGGCTCGACGGCCGGCGTGTGGAATCGCCCGCTCCCCGCACGCTTGATCGTTTCTTCGTCCAGGCCATTGCCGATGACGAGACGACCGTGCTGGCCGAGGCTTCATTGACCGATAATTTCTTCCAGCCGTTGCAACTGCCCAGCGGGACGGCTTTTATTCGGGTGGACACCGGCAATCGCAAGCAAGGCCCGTCCCAACCGTTGTTGTGTGATTTCCAGGGCAACTGCCCTTAATCAATTACGAATTACGAATCAGGAATGAGGGACAATCAAAGCCCATTTTCCTGATACTTAATTATTTGAAGGAGTTGTTATGGCTACATTCGTCGAACAAGTCCGCGAAATGGGGATTAAGCAGGCTATCGTCACGAAGGCGGATGATGTTGTCGAGCGCCTGACCGCAGGCATGAACATCAACGACGTTCGGGCTGCCTTGCGCGGCGATGAACCGCGCCGGCCGAACCCCCGCTTGCGGCCGCATGCCGACGGTTTCTGGCTCCATATCCGGCCCAGCTTTTATCATACGGGCGTCACCAACATCTATCCGACCTTCCGGTTGGGCTGGTTATCGACCTTCATGTTGGTGTGGGAGACCATTACCGGCCTTATCCTGATGGTGTTTTATACGCCCAGCCCGTTGTCGGCCTACGGCAACATGTGGAACATCCTGGGCAATGTGCCTTTGGGTCAACTGTTCCGCAACATGCATCGTCTGGGTGCCGAGGTGATGGTGCTGGTGGTCGCCATGCACATGCTCAGAACTTTCGTCACCGGCAGCTACAAGAAGCCGCGACAGTTCACCTGGGCCACCGGCATGTTGCTGTTGGTCTTCACGATCTTCCTGAGCTTCAGCGGCTATCTGTTGCCGTGGGACCAGTTGGCTTATTGGGCGTTGACGGTGTTCATCAGCGGTGGCGCGGCGGCTCCGGCCCCGGCCTTCGTCAATGAGAACATCATGTTGATCCTGCAGGGTGGCCCGGCCTTGGGTGCGGACGGCTTGCTGCGCTGGTATTTGCTCCACGTGCTGCTGCTGCCGCTGCTGGCCGGCATCTTCTTCTTCGTCCACTACTATAAGGTCGTGCTCTATGGCATTTCGTTGCCGCCGGGCCGCGAGCAGGTGGGTGAGGATACCGCCAAGCGCGTGCCGAAGGATGAGCGCACCTACTATATTCCCGACATCCTGACCAGCGAACTGATGTGGTCTGCCCTCGCGACCTTGTTCCTGGTAGCGGGCGCGTTATGGTTATGGGACGCGCCATTGGAGACCCACGCCGACCCGGTCGTCACGCCGCTCCATGTCGTTGCGCCGTGGTATCTGTCCTGGTCGCAGGGCTGGCTGAAGCTGGCCGACAAGACGCTGGTCGTCGGCTTCATCCCGCTGCTGTTGGTGGCGTTCATCGTCATGCCCTACATTGAAGTGGGCAAGAGCCGCCGCTACGCCGACCGCCGGGTGGGCCTGACTGTGGCGATGCTGTTCATCGCCGCCATGCTGGTGTCGAACTGGATGGGTTCGCCGGAGTTCCGCGTGCAATCCTCGCCCGACCGCGAGGTCAGCATCCAGGTGCTGCCTGAAGAAGGCCCCGGCGGCATTAAGGGTATCCCCTATGAGCACCTTACTCCGGGGACGTATTCACCGGGACAGGTAATCGACGGCAACCCGTTCCTGACGCGCGGCCTGGAACTCTTCCAGTCGGCGATGTATCAGCAAAGTTGTACCCTGACCGGCAATCCCCAGTGGACCGCATGTACAGTGGAGACGCTGGATAACGGCACTCGCCGCTTCAGCAACTTCTTCACCACGGATGCCATGCCGGATCCGGTGGCCCATCTTGAAATTGTCGAAGTTCAGCCGAACCTGAAAGAGTTGATCTTGCACTACGAGATTACCAATCCTGACACAGGCGCGGTTTCAAAGACGGAGTGGACCAGGCCGCGGCACGCATTCTCCAATTATGAAGAGGAATGCCGCTTCCTGAACAAGTCCTGTGCAACTGATTAATTGCCGCCCCGGTAGAGACGTCCCGTCGGGATGTCTCTACCTGACGAAAGAGGAATGATGACAGATGCAGATTAAAATTGTCATTGGAACTATCGCCTTTATGATCGCGATGATGGTGCTCGGCTATTCAGCGTTGCGCGAACCTGCCCGTTTGGGACGTTTCACCAATGCCGAAGTAGGTCGCTCGATTGAGGCCGGATCGGAGATCTTCGCCAACAACTGCACGACCTGCCACGGCACAGACGGCACGGCCCAAAACTGCGTTGACTCCACAGGCAATCAAATTGCCTGCCAGGGTCTGCCGCTGAACTACAACGCCTTGCTGTGTGGCGACGTGTCGCAGCGTATGACCGACATGAACTGGAGTGGCACGAAAGCCAACTATGTTCTGACGACCATCTCTGCCGGCCGCGGGGCCATGCCCACCTGGCACGAGCAGTTTGGCGGCCCGTTGCGACCCGACCAGGTGCAGAATGTGGCTAACTTCGTCCTCAATTGGGAGAGCGAGACGCTCTGCTCTGCGCCGGTTGTTACTTATGAATGGCCGGATCAGGTCACTGATTTCCTGAGCGGCCCGGATGTGACTTCGCCGGGTGACGCGACGCGGGGTGCTGATCTGTACGCGGTGACGTATGGCTGCGCCGCCTGCCATGGTGCGCACGATGGCTCGACGCCGGCCGCGATTGGCCCGTCGCTCATCGATATCAAGACGAATGGCGCGACCCGCGTCGATGGGATGGACGCCCAGCAATACGTCTATCACTCGATCCTGTTCCCCAGCGACTTCATCGCGCCGGAATGCCCCACAGGGCCGTGCGCCGGGCCGCCCAGTGTCATGCCCGCCAACTTCGCGTCACGCATGGGTGATAACCCGCAGGATATGGCCGACATGCTCGCCTTCCTGCTTGGCGAATAAGTTAGTCGAGCTGTAAGCGTATAAAAAAGGCCCGCCCTGATATTCAGGACGGGCCTTTTTATATTCATCAACCCTTGTGGATCAGATGAATATCATTCCGGTCTCGATCTAGTCTTTTAATTGCGCTCCGCAGTTGCGACAAAAGGTGTCGCCCGGTTGTGATTGACGGCCGCAATTGTGACAAAATTTGGTGGTTGATGATGCGCGAGGGGCGTCGGACGTGCGCTTGGTGTCGCCGGCGTTGGGCTTGGCCGCGCGAGTGGGCTGCGGCTTGCGGGAGCGGGAGGCGGAGCGGCCCTGGCGTTGGCCGATGTACCATGCCCCGCCGACAAGCGCCAGAACGCCGGCCCCGACGAGCAGCCAGACGGGATCGAAGCCGGCGGCCGGGGTGGCGGGCGCGGCCGTTGTCGTGTCGGTGTTTGCGGCGGGCGCCGTCTGGGATGGGGCGGATAGTATCGGCGCGTCGGCCGCGTAGGTGATGGTGACCGTAAATGGTTCGCCTGCGCTCACGGAGCGGGCAGGCAAGGTGTGGTAAGTCAAGCCGTCGCCGCGCTCGGCGGCCGAGGAAGTCGCGGCCGGGTCGATCCGAAACTCTCTGGCCGCCACCGGCTGCTGGACGACGGTTGTCACCTGTTCGATGGCCAAATCCGAGACCCATTTGAACGTGTAGGAATATTTGCCGTCCTCAACCTGGTAGGGGGAATAGTACTCGACGCGGAAGCGGTTGGCGGGCGTCGTCAGCGTGATCTGCCCGTTTTCGACTGTGTAATCCACGTCCGACATCAAGGCCCCGGTCGCGTTGAAGCTGGCCACGGCGTGGATCTCGGCCCCGGCCGGGATGGGAAGAGTCAACGTCGCCGGGAGCGGGGTATCCTGTGGCAATGTGGCTGTCAGCAGGACGAGCATGGATGGCCGGTCATAGTCGGGCCAGAGTTCGACGGCCAGCGAGGTTAGTTGTGCAGGGTTGCCTTGGGCGGCGATTGGCGCGGCCACGCCGAGCGAGACCAATATAACCATGAATAGACGGGTGAGAAGGGGATTTATTTGGTGCATAAAACGATAGTCAAGTTAACATAACAGAATTAGGCATGGCCTCGCAGGCGAATGCGGTTGGCACGGCAATAGGGGCATTCAAGCTCCATATAGTCGCGGCCGCACGTTCGGCAGGTTCGTACCTGAACGTCCCGGTCATCGGCCAACGAACCGAGCACGAGCACCAGCTCTTCGCCGGTGTGGCTTTCAAGCCAGTGAATCAGGTCGTGATCACCGATCCGCCAATGGCCGTCTTCATCGCGCGCGAGGACCCCGCTCATGACATCGAGTTCCATCTCATGGGCGGCCGAAGCCAGCTTGTAGATCGCGGCGCGTCTCATTTGTTTCGTCATTGTCACCCTCGCTTGCGCCGATCTGTTCGGCACGGGCTTGCCAACGTTTGACGCCATCAAGACCAAGGTCTATTATATCCGATGAACTAAAACGACAAGGTGAGGCTTCCATGTACGAAGAGAATGAACGTCTAGGACAGGATGCGGCCGTGTTGTCGGCTATGGCCGAGCATATGCCCGAATATCTCGACAGCGACATATTGTTTTGGCCTGCTCCCCGTGGGGGGATGCCCGCGCTGACTTTGGGTGGCTATCTGTTGCGCGAGCATCGTTTGTTGGCGCTGGCCGGGCTTCTGACGGCCGAGCAGCAGATGGAGGTGAACGAGGCGCTGACCCGGTTCAATCAGGCATTGGCCAATCGGGTTGTTCGCTTCGAGAAGAAGGCGCACCATGAGCTTGAGGCGCGTCTTCGCCAATGGGAGGAGTATCTCAAGGATATGGATCGCGGCACGTTCGATCGGTCCAGCAATTACGCTACGGCCGTGGAGGCGCGGGCGATCATTCAGGCCTTGTTGAATCGCCTCGGCATGCCCCCCTATCGAACCGAGGCCCGACCGGAACAGCATCTGGCGACGCTGGACACACGTCTGCGCGGCCGCTGGCAGCCCGGTGACTTCGTTTGGCCCGCGGCGTGGGAGCCTGCCTATCCGCGCGAAGCGTACTGGTGGCTCTATGGCAGCCCTCGCGTCACGGAGCGAGACCCGAACTCCTGACGGAAAGGCGCTCACAGATTGCAACATAAGCGCCGGCTCACGGGTTATCGCCGGTGACGATCTCCACCGTGCCGAGATGTTGCTCGTCGCCAAGACGGCCGTCGCTTATCGGATCATATAGCCCAGCCACGAGGTGGTAGATGCCCGGCGGGATGTTGTCGGGCACAAGGAAGGAGTGGGTATCCGTCACCCGTTCCCCGGCCTGCCACCACGATGTGGGGTACCAGCCATCCAGCGGCGGGCCGTCGGCCTGCGCGATCAGCTGATTAGTATCGTCGCGCAGATGGAGGAAGACGGTGTAGTCGGCGGGGACTGTCTCGGCTGCGTACCAACGTAAGGTGATGGGCTGCGTCTCGCCCGGCCGCCAAACAGATTCAAACTCAGCCGTGGCCGGACGGATTGCGGCATCGCCCGACGGGGGCCGTTCGTCCGTCGGTTCTGTAGTCGCGGCCAGCCTCACCATTCCCGCAAACGGCGGCAGCGGATTTCCGGCGCTATCCGTGCCGGGCAGGCGTTCGTCCGTTTGGTCGTCCAGCAAACCGACAGACAGACGATAGGCCAATGTGTGCGGCAAATCGGCGGGGATGGGCAGCTGCACCTCATCGCAAAACACCTTGTCAGGTTCCCAGATGGCGGTCGGGTAGCTGCCCAGGCCGGGATAGGTGTAGCGGTCGGCAACGACGGACTCGCCCGGCCCGATGGCTTGCAGGTAGACGGTGTAGTTGGTTGCGGACGGGGCCAGTGTTCGCCAGCATAGTTCGACCATCAACGTTTCGCCCGCCGCGGCCGAGCGGGTTGCCGGGGTCACACTGAGCAGTTCGGCCACATCGCCATAGCGCCAGCCGAGCGATTCGCCTCGGGCAGTCAATGCCGCCTCGTCGAGGAAGCGCGGAAGTTCGTAGGCCGGCCGGATCAGCCAGAAGGGAGATACGACAGCCAATATGGCGGGAAGCACCCACGCCAGCCGTGCCAGGCGCGGCCGCAGCTCCCAAAGCCCGGCGATGATCAGGACGACGATGGCCCCCAACGACGGGTAGAGGAGCCGGCCGTAGGTGGCCAGGATTTGCTGCATCCAGAGATAGAGCAGGATGACGTTACCCGCGATGGCGCTGCCCAGCAGGATCAGCAGGACGGGCAGGTGTGGATCGGCGGGCGGGTTCATCGGGTTGGCTGAGGGAGTCTTGCGGGCTTGCACTCGACGGATGACCAGCAGCCCCAGCCCGGCGGCCGCCAGGATCACCAGCCCGGCAAAAACCAGGTAGACCCAATCATAGGGGCGAATATTGGCCAGGCCGAAGGCGGCCCAAAAGGAGCGGAACGTGTCGCGCCAGGCAAACCAGTTTGGCCACACGAGACGAAACGGCCCGCAGGTGGAAAGCTCCTGATAGCAATGGGTATCCAGCCCCAGGAAGGAGCCGTAACGCAACCAGCCACGCACGAACCACCATCCGGCGGTCACCAGAAAGCCAAGCGCCGCGCCGGTCGCCGTCACCCAGGTCTCGCGGAAAGATTCACCCTGTTTGATGCTCCCACGCCCGAGCAACAGCCAGCCGAAACCGAGGGCGACGGGCAGGCCGATGAGCAGCGTGTGAACCTTGACCAGCGCCGCAAGCCCCAGAAACATTCCAAGAGCAAAGCCCCGCCGGCGACTGCCGCCGAATCGGACGATTCGGGCCAATTGCCAGAGGGCCGCGGTGCTGAAGGCTGCGGCCAGGATGTCGTTGGAGACGTGGCTGCTATGAAATATGACCTGGGGGATGAAGGCCGTGAAAGCTGAGGCCGCCGCGGCCACGCCGGGTCGGCCGGGCAATACGGTCTCGGTTAGCTTATAGATGAAAACGATGAGCAAGATACCGGAGAGCACCGACACCGTTCGGGCGAGATAGAGCGCCGACCAACCCCCACCGGTGTCGGCCGGATAATGGAGCGCGGTATTCTTGTTGTCGGGTCGTGTCGGGTCCAGATCGTAACGGAAGTAAGGGTTTGGGCGAAACACGACCGGCGGCTGTGTGCCCGCCAATCGCGCCGGCAGCGAGGCCAGGAAATAGTAGAGCGGCGGCTGGCCTGACTCCTGACGAACCGGCGTGTTCCAGCCCGCTTCGCCCTGGATTGGGAAACTGCGTTGCTCGATGAGCCAGGTAACATAGGCGAAATGCTCGAATTCATCGGAGCCTTCCAGCGGGGGGATGGCCCACACATAGAGCGCGGCCAGCGCCACAAAAGCGGCCGTGATGATCGGTAACGGATGTCGTCTCCACTGCATTGTCCGAATTGTACCGTTGATGCGCCGCTTGGGTATGGTAACCGGCCATCATCGCTTTAGAGAGAAGAACGGTATGAGAGAACTCCGCCTTTCCGCGCCCTTTCGGCATAATCGCGCCTTGCCCCATCCTTGACGGTGTCAAAAAGCGACCAACGGGATATAAAAGGGGAAACGACAGGAGCCATTAATCCCATTCACCATGCGCCCGTTTTTTAACCCGCGCCTTGTCGCGCTCATCGGCTTGTTTGTAGCCTTGGGCCTGACCTATAACGTAGCTGTTCCCCTCTTTGAAGCGCCCGACGAGCGGGATCACGTCGATTACGCCGATTGGCTGGCAGGCGGCAATGGCTTGCCCCATCTGGCCGCTGATCGGGGCGAAGTAGGCGAGATTTGGCAGCCGCCACTCTACTATGCCTTAATCGGCGCGTTGATCGCTCCCATTGATCGGACGGGTCTGGCAACCATTGCGCCGCTGAGCGAGGATTGGTTGGCGGGGTTGAGCCGGGTCGCCCATTATCACACGTCCGCCGAAGCGTTCCCTTACCGTGGCGGGGCTTCGGCCGTCCATGTCGCCAGAGGCGTCTCGACCCTGTTGGGGCTGATCACCATCCTGGCGACTTACGCCATCGCTCGCCGCCTCATCCCGCGCCATGCGTTGCCGGCGGCCGCGCTGGTGGCCCTGAACCCGCAGTTCATTTTCATGAGCGCGGCCGTCAATAACGACAATCTGGTCATTGCCCTGAGCAGCCTGGCGCTGTGGATTCTGGTCATACTGATCGACGAGGCGGACAAGGCGGCGGGCAGGGAGCGACAAGTATTTTGGTTTGGGGCACTGGGGCTTGTCTGGGGCCTGGCGGGATTGACCAAGCTGACGGGGCTGACCCTTGGCTTGCCTATTGGCCTGACGTTGTTCTATTTGGCGTGGCGAGGGCGATCCTGGCGGCCTTTGCTGGTGGGCGGGGTGGTGACCGGTGGAGCGATGCTTCTCATCTGTGGCTGGTGGTTTTGGCGCAACTGGCAGCTTTACGGCGATCCGCTGGCCTGGAAGGAGATGTTGAGCGTCACCGGCGCTCTGGTGCGGCCGGAACTGCTGTCCTGGCCGGAGACGCTGAGCTATGCCGGGTTCCTGCGCTTTTCATATTGGGCCGCCTTCGGCTATGGGGTGAGCGCGCCGGCGACGTTCTACCTCATGACCGGCGCGATCATGCTCCTGGGGATCGTCGGCTGGGTGATGATCGCGGTACGGCGGCCGTGGCGCAATATGCCCCCTGCCCGGTTCACCCTGTTGATCCTGTTCGTCTGGAGCCTGACAGTCTTTGTTTTTCTGCTGCGCTGGATGAGGCAGATCGACGCGACGAATCAGGGACGCTTGCTCTTTCCGGCCATCGCTTCCCTGAGCGTGTTGTTGGCTGTGGGGCTGGCCGCACTGGACGGCCGCCGCTTGTGGTTGGCCAGGATCGTTACCGTTGCGCTGGGGTGCTGGGCGGCGGCCATGCCCCTGCTCGTTATCGTGCCTGCCTATGCTCAGCCGGCTTTGGTCGATGCAAGCGCCATCGCGAACCCGGCCGAGATCCGGTTTGGCGATGGAATTCGCCTGCTGGGTTATGAGTTGCCCGCCGTGGCCGAACCCGACCAACCATTGGAAATGGCGCTCTATTGGGAGACGGATCGAGCGCTGGAGACGAGCTATGTGATTGCCCTGCGCATCCTTGACTCAACCGGGCAGCCGGTGAGCGGGATTGACACGTTGCCCTCCGGCGGCCGCTACTCCACGAAGGTCTGGGAACCGGGGCGGCCGTTTCGCGATACGTACCAACTGCCGCCCGTGGCGGCGGATGCTGCTCCTGGGCGAGGGATGTTGCTCGTGACGCTCTACCCGCGAGGCGAACCGGACATGCCGCTGCCCGTGAGCGCCTTCGACGTGATGGTCGGTAATGAGGCCTTGCTTGGTGCAATTAAGTTGCCGCCGATCAAGCCGATGACGGCTGAACCGCCTCGTCTTTCCGGCGCGACCTTCGATGGTCAAGTCCGCTTGCTTGGCTTCGACACGCCGGAGAGCGCGATTGCGGGCGAGACGCTGCCCATCACCCTGTATTGGGAGGCGGTCGAGCCGAACGGAAGGGATTACACCGTTTTTATTCATTTGTTGAACGACGCAGGCGAGCTGGTGGCCCAGTCCGACGGCCAACCGGGCGCGGGAACCTATCCAACCTCGATTTGGGCCGGCGGCGAACGCGTTGTGGATGAGCATATTTTGGCCCTGCCGCTCGAGTTGCCGGCGGGGGACTACATACTGTTTGTTGGGTTGTATGATCACGAGAGCGGGACACGGTTGCCCGCGCTTGGCCCGGATGGACGTCACAACCCTGACGACGCGGTGAACATCGCGACAATACGGATTGATGAATAACCATCCGGATTTGGGAGTCCGAGACTGTTATGAAGTTGTTGAACCTGCGCTATCTGATATATGGCTTTTTGGTTATCGCGGTCATTGCGGCGATCGTGCTGTTGGCGGCGATCCCGGCCACGAGCCGCGCCCTGCCGAATGCCGCGGGGAGTTCTGCCGGCACGCCGTCGGCCTATGCTCTGCTGCCGATGATCCGCTATGACGCCTCGCCGACGCCCGTGCCGACGCCGGGTGATCCGCCTTTCGACGCCGCGGCCGCACTCTATATCACGCCCCATGAGCACCTGTTAGCCAGCACCTATAACACCGGCTCTTTTCGTGTGAAGAACATTTCGCGCGGTAGTGAACAGCTGGTTGAGTTACGTATTGACCTGACAACGGCCGTGTTTCCCGACATGGTCTTCGATCCGTTCGGGGCGGCCGGCGATCAGGTGGCCAAGGATCTCACCGTTGATGTTCAATCGGGCATGGGTTTTGAGGGTCACAAGTATGAAGGCCTGCACGCCGGCGGCTTCGATGTGATGGTTCTGAAGTTCCGCAGCTTTGATCGTGGCGACGAATTCTTTTTCTCCGTCGATGTAGACCCCACGAGTATCGCCGGGGTTGGCGCGCCGGGGCCGGGGGAGTCCGGCAGCGTCGGCGGGCTGGAGCTGGTCGGGGCGACGATTACAGCCACCTTCAACGACGGCACAGTGCTGACCAATCAGGTGTCGCGCATGGATGATCCCGGTAACGGTGGGGTTACCCACAGCGGCGCGGTGGCCGTCATGCGGCCGGGTCTGCCCGATAGGCCTGTGCTGGGCATCCCTGGCGTCGGCAGCCCGGCGGTTGTGGACGTGGCCAATCAGACTGTGCGCGTGAACGGCCCGGTTGGTCGTCCCTATATCCTGATGGTGATCGAGGGCGGGCTATTCACCGAGGGCGTACCCAATGGCGGCTTTGATCTGGATCCGTTTGAGAGCAACACGGCGATAACCGTCCGGGAATACAGGGGGAAGATCGGCCTCGATGGGACGGCCGACGTGCCGGTTACCCTCTCCAAATCCATGCCCGAAGGGGGGATCAATATCATTACGGCCGTTTTCGATAACCATTATGGCGTCAATGGTCGGGTGGCCGTGCCCCTGATCCTGCAGCTTGATTAATCGGATGCCTGCGCGCCTCATTTGTACTAAAATGCACGAACGATAGTTGAATTTCACTGGCTCCTGCCTGTGTCGTCGCAACAGCGAGGGGACAGGCAGAACGAGCGGACAGGCAGGGATAGAATGGGAGTTTCATCAAACGGGCTATGGCGCCGGCTGTGGCTGGCGTTGCCGCTTATAGGCATTACTTTATTACTCATGGGTGGTCACGGGGCCGGAGCTACCGAGGTTGATTTAAAGAATCGGGCAGGGGATACGGAGCGTGTTTTCATGCCGCATGTGGCCAAAGTGAAAGGGCCGCCAATACTGAAACTGGTTCCTTTCGTCTATGGCTTTGACAATATCACGATCACCGCTATCACCAATGCCGGAGACGAGCGTTTGTTCGTGACTATTCGCGAGGGCAAAATCTGGATCGTTAACCCTGCCGGGCAGATATTGCCAACGCCGTTTTTGGATATCAAGGATCGGGTGCGTTTTCAGGATAATTTTGAACAGGGGTTGCTGGGCCTGGCGTTCCATCCTGATTATCCCAGGACACCCTATTACTACATCGTTTACACTGTCTATGATGCGATCGTAGTTGCGCGTGGTGTCGTTAAGCCGACCTCGCCCAATACCGCCGATCCCCTTGATTTGCAGGTGTTTATCGTCATCAGGAAGCCGGATATCCCGGGTGATCCGTCCCCCGGCCCCAGCCCCGTCCATAATGGCGGCGATCTGGTATTCGGCAAGGATGGCTATCTGTACATCCCTTTGGGTGATGGAGGCCCCGATCCTTACAGTGTGCCGGGGCCGGGAGATCCTAATAATAATTCGCAGCGACGGGACACGCTGTTGGGCAGCGTTCTGCGCATCGATCCCGATCCCAATCGTGGCCTGAAACCGGATTGCGGGCTGGCCAACCTCTACTCGATCCCACGTGATAATCCGTATCTCAACGACGACGGCTGTGATGAGATCTGGACCTACGGCTTGCGAAACCCCTGGCGAATGTCCATCGATCCATTGAACGGCGATTTCTATATCGCCGATGTCGGTGAATGGCTTCGTGAAGAAGTCAACTATGTGCCGGCCAATAGCCCCGGCGGTCAGAACTTCGGCTGGCATTGCTGGGAAGGCAATGTGGATTATACGTTGATCCACCCCGAGCTTGCGTCGAAATGCAAGGAGCAGACGAACTTCACTTTTCCCGTGTTCG
This sequence comes from Promineifilum sp. (SeqCode), assembly GCA_035446145.1. Taxonomy (GTDB): domain Bacteria; phylum Chloroflexota; class Anaerolineae; order Promineifilales; family Promineifilaceae; genus Promineifilum. The sequence goes on from DAOMSB010000033.1 coordinate 21,201, forward strand.
AGTATGATCATTCACATGGGGAGTGCTCCATTATTGGCGGCAAGGTCTATCGCGGCCAAAAGTACCCCGACCTTTATGGTCGCTATTTCTTCGGCGACTGGTGTACCGGCCAGTTGTGGACGATGTACCAGAATAACGGCCGGTGGCAAGTGGATGAGGGCGGGAAACAGCCACTCCAATTCAGCACATTTGGCGAGGATATCCACGGCGAACTGTATGCCGGCAGATATGGGAACGGCACGCTCTACAAGGTTGAGGTGCGCTGACGCGCGGGCGGATCGCTAGCGGATTGTCAGCATGCCCACGGTGAAGGCATCCGTGGGCGTGCGTTCGCCATTGGCGACGAGCGGCAGGCGCGCGCCGGTGGCGAAGTCGTAGAGGCCGATATTGACGGGATATTCGCCCGGCGGCAGATCGGCCGGCAACGACAGCGAAATTGTCTCATCAAATCGCTCGCCCGCCACCCACAGGCTTGACGGATATTCGCCACCCATGACCGGGCCGTCGGTTTGCGCCAGCGGGGCGGCCGAAGGATTACCCAGATGGGCGAAGAGGTGGAGCAAGGCGGGGCCGGGCGGCACGGCCACCTGCCAGCGCAGGCGTATCTCCACCGTATCACCCGGCGCGGCCGCCGGCGAGGACAGCTCGGCCGCGGCCAGTTCGATGCCGTCTCCAATGAGCGCGATCGGCTCCATGCGCGCCGGCCATTCGTTGGGTATCACCTTCACCGTGCCGATATCGATCCCCTTTTCATCCTCATCCAGCTTGACGGTCAGCTTCGCCAGGACGGGCGTTTCCGCATCGTCGGTGACGCGCACGGCCACGCGGTCGGCAACGATCTCGCCAACCGGCCATAAGGTGCTTGGGAAGTTGCCGCGGCCGTGGTAGCCGGTTTGCAGCCCGATACGCCGGAAGCCGCGGCCAAATAGCTCCAGATAGACCAGCGGTGCTCCGGATAAGCGTTCCGCTCGTGCCCGCCAATAGAGGGTAGCCCATACCCAATCGCCCGGGCGAGCCTCGGCTGTCTCCACGCGCGCGCCGATGAGGTCCAGCCCTTCAGGAAAGGAGATATCCAGCGGCGCCGCCTCGACCGGGAGAGCGACGACGATGGGCGCGGTGGCATAAGCGCGGGGGATAACTATCGCCAGTGAATAGATGCTGGTCAGCAGCGCCAGGCCGACGGCCAGGAGCTGTGTCCATGGCCGCGGCCACCGGCTCAGGCCATAAGCAGCGCCCAGTGCCGCAGAGATGAGCGCGGGGAAGAATAGTCGTCCCTGATCGGCCGGTGTGCGCAGCATAAATTGCAACCAGGCCGCGGCGACCAGGATGAACCAGCCGGACAGGATGAGCGCGGGATGGAATAGTGCGTGGGCGGTTAGGGTGGGGCGTTTTCGATGTGTTGTCATCAGGCCCCACAAGCCACCTACGGCTGCGGCAAGAACAATGGCACTCCACACGATCCAGATCCAGGCGGGCGGGCGGACGTTCATCCAGCCGAAACGGGCGAAGAGCGAAGTCCAGACGCGATCCATGTCGAGCCATACCTGGTAGAGGGTGTAGGTTCGCAGCCCGCCGGCCAGGCGCACGAATTGGTTGGTGGCCGTGGGGTCGCCATAAAGCATCCAATTGCGCCAGAGCCACCAGCCGCCGAGCGTCAGGGCGGGTAGAGCCACCGCTACGACGGCCTGGAACGCCCGCCGTAAGCGATGCTCGCCGCCTCCAGCCCATTCCCACGCGGCCAATACCGCCACGCACCAGACCAGCAGCAACAGCCCGGCCGTCTTGGAGAGCATGGCCAGGCCGATTGTTAGCCCCAGCAGCACACAGGAAGTCAGCGAGGCGCCCTCGATAGCGCTCTTATCCCCATTCGTAATTCGTAATTCGTAATTCGTAATTCGTAACAGTTGCCAGATCGCCGCAGTGCTGAAAAGTGTAATAGCTGCGTCGTTGCTCACCGCGCCGTGGATAAAGGCGAACTGGGGCAGGAAGGCGATCAACGCCACCGCCAATAACGCCCTTTCCGGATTGCCCGGCCAAACCGTTCGTCCCGCGCCATAGATGCACAGCAGCGTCCCCAGTCCCAGAAGGGCCGACAGGGCGCGCAGCAGATGAGCCGATAGCGCGTAGCCGCGCCACGGCCAGGCTTCGGCGGAGCCGTGGATAAAGACATTGACGTTGAGCGGCGGGTGGGCCAGGCTTTCGCCGGATGGGTCGGCGGGGTTGGAGCGTGGATTGGGCCACAGTTGGGGCGAGTCGACCGCGCCGCCGGACGCCCGAACGATTAGCGACGCAAGCACGTAATAGAGCGGCGGCTGGGCCGCTTCCTGGGCCATGAGACCGGCGTCGCGCGTCGTGGGCAGTCGTCCCTCGCGAGCGATGAAGTCGGCGGTGAAGTAGTGCAGGTGCTCATCGGGGGTCTCGAAAAGCGGGGTGACGATTCCATACCCCAGGGCCAGGAGTAAATAGATGATCAGGATCAGGGCCAGGAGCGTTCGGGACAGGCGGGCAGACATATTGAATAGCGTCTCGCTCTTTCAAGCGTGGTAATGGTATCACTCGCGCCCGTCTCAACCAAAATTTGCCGGGCAACCGGGGAAACAGGAGTTGAACGGCGCAGATGAACGGTTAGCCAGGGATCGGTTATGGTGCCGTGAGCCGGATTGCAGGCCCGACGCTTTCCAGCGTCAGATAGTTATACAAGCCCGTTTCCAGCGTGTCGCCCGATGTGGTGAAGGTGTGTCGTTGCGCGAACCAGTCGCTTGCCAGCCATTGATCGGCCGAGAATCCCAGCCCATCAGCCACCTGGGCTTCGCCGCCGGAGATGAGGTGGGCTTGAATCGACAAGGGTTCAGCCGTCGCTTCGCCAACCTGCCATATTGTGAGCCATTCCCGGCCGCGCGTTCCGAACGCTCGCAGCGCTGCCGGGCCGCCGGCTGCGGCGGTGTAACGGTGAATCTCGTCGGAGAACAGCGAGCCAGGTGATGATCCCGGCCAATAGGCGATAGCATAGCCCGGCCCATAGGCGTTCGCTTGATGGCGATAGACGATTTCGGTCGCCGGCTCCTTTAGCCAATCATTGATCCACAGGGGTGCATCGAGCGGCAGCACATACCAGCCCGGCGCGCCATTTTCCGGGAAAACCCAGCTGGCGTTGCAATCGAACCGAATATGACGCAGGCTGGTTCGGCCGATCAATTGCTCGGCTTCGGGATCGGCCAATAGCGGCCCCGGCGACAGGCAATGGGCGATCCAGCCCCCTTCCGCTTGCCGGGCCACATCGTAGACGAAGATCGAGCCGCCCAGCATCGTTAGCGGTTCGCGATGGCGGAACCAGTCGAACAAGGCGCTCTCGCGCAGTTCGCCCAATATCAGGCCGGTGCCCTGCAAGTCGCCGGTATTGATGGCATAGCGGCCCGCCGGGGGGTTCGCCGGGGAGAAAGTGTTGTCTCCCTGATTGAACTGCTCGACCAACGATGGGCCGATCAGCCCGTAATGCTCTCTCTGGACGGTTCCCGTGTAGGAGAAATAGAGTGGCTTGCCCGTCTCTGCTTGATAGCGGCCAGCGTAATCGGCCAATTGATTCAGGTCTTGCCCCCAGTCGAGGTTTGAATCGCCGAGATAGCGATAGCCACGGCCGCCGGCCAGCTCGTTGAAATAGGTCAGGTGATCGGGGTGAATCAGAAGCGCCGCCAGCGCCGTCCAGCCCAACCCCACGACCAGCGCCACGCGGGAGATCGGCCGCGCCCATAATCGGGGGATGCCCAGCGCGCTGAGAACCATTAGATAGGGCACGGCCGGCAGCGCGTGGCGATAGCCGTAATTCAGGCGGCTGGCGGCAGCTACAAGCAAGAAAAAGCCGGCCGGCAAAAGCAGGAAAAGGAGCGACCGCCACCTGTATCGTTCCTGCCATAATACGGATGGGATCAACAGGAACAACGCCAGTTGCAGCAAAGGCGTCTTGAGCAGCAAGGTTGCCGGCAGATAGAACCACGAGCCGACTGAGGTCACGCTGCCCCAGAAGTAGTTGGCGTGACTGGCATCCACTTCATGCCACAGCAGGCGCCAGGCCTCTACGTAGGCGGGCATTGGCACCGCGCCCGCTATCTCGAAACCATAGAGTGCCCACAGAACCAGCGCAGCCACGGGCAGCATCCCGGCCCAGATGAGCAGCGGCCGCCACCAACGCGCGGTCTTGCGCAGGTAGAGCAAGGCCAGCGCGAAGGTAATCGGCAGCAAGAGGATGCCGGTCAGCTTGGCGGCCAGCGCCAGACCCAGGCTGATGGCGGCGAGCAGCCAGCGTCCCCAACTTGGCCGCTGCCAATAACGCCACCAGGTGAAGATGGATAAAAACCAGGTCAGCGTGGCGGCGATGTCGGTGGTCGCCAGGGCCGCGGAGGCCAGCAGGTTGGGAGACAGGGCGTATAGCAGCATGAGGCTGCCCGTGGCCGGCAGGTTGCCGCGGGTCAGAGACAGCGTCCAGGCGCCCATCAACGCGCCCAGGATGACCCCCATGCCGATGACGACGAAACGGCCGAGCCAGGCGATCCGGTCGGTATGGATATCGGCCCGCCAGAGCAACTCGCGGCTAATCGCGTAGGGATTTTGCCCTGGCCAGGTATCCAGCGTCGTGATGTCGGGCAGGGGCGGTTCGGTGCCCAGCAAGCTGCTGATGAGCCGGTAGGTGAGGGGGGTGTGCATCTCCGGGATGGGCATGACGCCCGTTTGGTGCATGGCGATGGCGTGGGTAAGATGAAGCGGCTCGTCGGTGGTGATGGCTTTGCGTCCGGCTGTGTCGAGGGCCAGCGCGAAGAATATCAGCAAGAAGGCGACGACGATCCCCCGCGAGATGAGACGATCAACCGGACGTTGAATCATGGCGGCCATTATATCATCGGTGGGGCGAGCGCGGCCTCAATTTCTGAGAGACGGCTAGGGGAAATTGGCGCGCGCGCGCAGGCGGAGTTAGACTTAATAGACTGTGCACAGACTTTGCCGGCTACACCACCGGCAACTGGAATTTTCCATAGAAGGAGTGTTGAAACGTTACACATGAAGAAGAGATTCGCGATTTCAACGTGGGCGATCATGCTCGCGATTTTATTGGCGCTGGCTGCTTGTGGGCCGGCTATTTCCTCGGAACAAGCCGAGCAGATGACCCGCGAAGCCGGGGGAGCCGGAGCCGAAACCGGCGCCGAGACGGAAACAACGACCGGCACTGAGACGGAGGCCGCCAGCGGAGCCGTTGAAGGACCTGCCGTGGGCGTCCCCCCGGTTGAAGGGAAGACCACAGAAACCGACAGCGGCCTGAAGGTGACTGAGATTTTGGCCGGCACCGGCCGCTCGCCTGAACCTGGCGATCTTGTGACCATGAACATTGTCGGCATGCTCGAGGACGGCACGATGTTTGCCGATACCGCCAGCGCCGGCGAACCGATTGTCGCTACGTTGACGGAAACCGACCTTTTCCCCGGTTGGTATGAAGGGGTCCTCCTGATGAAAGAGGGCGGCAAGGCTCGCCTGACGATTCCGCCCGAACTCGCTTACGGTTCCGAGGGCGCGGGCGGCGTCATTCCTCCCGATGCGACCATCATCATGGACGTTGAGTTGCTGGAGGCCAAGGCTCCTCCGGTGCCGACGGTCGTTGATGACGCCGACCTGACTGAGACTGACAGCGGCCTGAAATACTACGACATCGCCGAGGGCGAGGGCGATATGCCCGTGTCCGGCCAGGACGTCGTCGTGAATTACACCGCCTGGTTGCAGGACGGCAATGTCTACATCGCTTCCTCGGACTCTGTGGGCGGGCCGCTGACGTTTGCGCTGGATAGCGATATGGGCGTCTTCCCCGGCTGGAATGAAGGCGTGGCGACGATGCGGCCCGGCGGCAAGCGTTACCTGGTCATTCCGCCCGCGCTGGCTTTGGGCGAGGCAGGCGGCGGCCGCGTTCCGCCGAACTCGACGCTGATCATGGAAGTCGAGCTGGTGGAAGTGAAGCCGCTGGTTCTGCCGACGGAGATCTCCGAAGGCGATTTCACTGAGACCGCGAGCGGCCTGCGCTATTACGACATCGTCGTGGGCGATGGCCCGGAGGCTACGACCGGCAGCACCGTGACGGTGAACTACACCGGCTGGCTGACCGACAACGTCAAGTTCGACAGCTCGATTGACAGCGGTCAGCCTTTCCCGTTCACGCTGGGCACCGGACAGGTTATCCCCGGCTGGGATGAAGGCGTTGCGGGCATGAAGGTCGGCGGCATCCGTCAGTTGGTTATCCCGGCCGATTTGGCCTATGGCGAGACCGGCTCCGGCATGATCCCCCCTGGCGCGACCCTCATTTTTGAGGTCGAGTTGCTGGGCGTGCAGGCAGCGTCGAGCGATTAAATAACAAACGGGCCGTAACGATTCGTCGTTACGGCCCGTCTATATTTTCGTAATCGACGAATAAAAACCGGGTTTCTTCCGAGAAACCCGGTTTTTTGATCTACATCAGTTCGCTCATCAACGTCGCCAGCGCCTCGCGCCCCGGCCGTATCCGCGAATCATCCAGCGCGTTGAGCGGTGTAGCGCCCATGCGAGATGTCTCGACCAGGTTCGGCCGAGAATCATTGTAGTAGACCAGCCCGGTGATCAGCTCCTGCTTCTCTTCCGCCCATTGCAGCCGGTGCATCGCTCCCATCCGGTCGGTGGGATCGTAGTCTGTCTCCAGCTTGCGCAGCTTGAGCAGGGAGCCGTCGTGCAGCTCGACGATCCGCATCTCTCCGGGATCGTAGGCCTCAATTTCGATCTCCTCTTCCTTGGGCACAAAGCCGATACCGTGCAGCGGGACCTCATTTTCCTTGCCATAATGGTAGCTCTTGGTGGAGGTGTCCGCGTTGTTGAAAGCCACGCACGGGCTGATGATGTCGAGGACGGCCGTGCCGCGATGGCTGAGGGCTGCTTTCATCAGTTCGCGCACCTGCTGGGCGTCGCCGGAGAAGGAGCGAGCCACGAAGCCGCACCCGGCAAGGATCGCTTCCATGCAGATGTCGATAGGGGGGAATTCATTCGTCCCGGCGTATTTCAATTCCTGCCCTTCGTCGGCCGTGGCCGAGAACTGGCCTTTGGTCAATCCATAGACGCCGTTGTTCTCCACGATGTAGACCATGGGTACATTGCGGCGCAGCACATGCTTGAACTGCCCCAGGCCGATGCTGGCCGAGTCGCCGTCGCCGCTGATGGCGATGACTTGCATGTGGTGGTTGCCCATCAGCGCGCCGGTCGCCAGGGAAGGCATGCGGCCGTGGAGTCCGTTAA